>JAEELE010000045.1 GCA_016288755.1 Oscillospiraceae bacterium | reverse complement strand
ATCTGTCTTGCGCGGTCGGGGCGGAAGTTGAAGAAGATCACGCTGTCGTTCTCCGCGATCCTCGCGTCCTTCGCGACGACCGTCGGCAGCATGAATTCATCGGTGACGCCGTTTGCGTAGGAATTTCTGATTGCCTGCACCGGGTCATCCTCCTGCACGCCCTCGCCGAAAACGAGTGCCGCATACGCCTTTTCGACGCGGTCACACGCGTTGTCTCTGTCCATCGCGTAGAATCTGCCGGAGATCACGCCGATTTTGCCGAGCCCGATCTTCTGCAGCTCCGCGACGGTCTCCTCCATGTACTCCGCAGCGGAGGACGGCGGCACATCTCTGCCGTCGAGGAAGGCGTGGATATAGACCTTCTCAAGCCCGAAGCGCTTTGCCATCTCGACCAGCCCGAACATGTGGGTCATGTGCGAATGCACGCCGCCCGGCGAGAGCAGACCCATCAGGTGCAGCGCGGTGCCCTTGTCCTTTGCATTCTGCATGGCGGCGCAGAGTGCGGGATTCTCAAAGAAATCGCCGTCCTGAATGGACTTGGTGATCTTGACAAGCTGCTGATAGACGATGCGTCCCGCGCCCATGTTCGTGTGACCGACCTCGGAATTGCCCATCTGACCGTCGGGCAGACCGACGTCGAGCCCGGAGGCGCCGATGATGTTGTTCGGACACTCGGCGAAATAGCGGTCGAGATTCGGGGTTTTTGCCGCTCTGATCGCGTTGCCGTAGTCGCTCGGGTTGATGCCGAAGCCGTCCATGATCAGAATTGCAACAGGTGCTTTGCTCATAAATAATTACTCCTTATCTTCAGCGCACAGAGGCGCAAATTTTCAAATTCAAAACAGATTGTTTACAGTTAGGAGTGAGAAGTGAGGAGTGAGGAGTTGTCCCGTCACTTTCGCTCCCTGTGCTTTGTCTCGGGTACAATGCGACAAATCCCCCCTTGAGGGGGCAGGTCGGCAAAGGGTGCAGAGTTGCCGCGGTGGGGGTGACCTCGCCCGCGGGGGCTGCCCCGCTACCAGTACATACAGAAATAGCCGGTTTTTTCGTTCAGCATCCAGACCGCGTCGTTCTCGTAGCCCTCGTACAGAATATACGCGTCGGCGCCGTCGATGTCCGCGCCGTCCTTCTGCATCATCGCAAACCATTTCGAGGTCGGGTCCAGCCGGCTGCCGGTCTCGTCAAACGCGGGTCCGTTTTCCAGATGCTTTTTGCAGTGCGCCTGCGCATACGCCTTGTATTCGGCGACCGTCGCGCTGTCGGTGTAAAACCGCACCTGCGCCGCTGCCGCGCCCTGCGCGAATTTCGGGGTGAACTGCGAGGTGAACTGCTCGCAGCGGTCCGGCAGCTGTTCGGGGAGACAGCGCTGCAGATCGGAGGCGCGGCTGTAGGAGCTCAGAAAGACCGCCCGCCGCAGCGGATACGTCAGCTTGCTCTGACTCCTGCCCGAAACGCAGAAGGTCAGCGCGACGCCGCCGACGATCACGAGATAGCCGACTGCACGCAATATCCCGGTGCCGATTCTGAACGCGGCAGTGCGGTCACAGCCCTTGTCGTAGAGCCGCGGCAGTGCGAATGCCGCAGCCGCCCAGAACGCAGCCAGCACCCAGAGCAGCATGACCCAGCGATAGAGCAGCGCGGAAAGGCTGCCGCAAAAGCATACGCCAAGCATCAGCAGAATGTCGATCAGCCGCCATGCCGAATACTGTGTTCCCCGTTTCCTGTCTCTCAGAATACTCATGGACTGTTCCTCCAAAGATACATCATCCGGAGCAGCAAGGCGAGCGCCGCGGCATCGCAGAGAAAGGACGCCAGCGTCAGCCGCCTGAATGCCGTGATATCGGCAGGCGCCTTCAGGAGGGCTGCCTTCCCGTAATGTGCCGTCAGAAACGCTGCCAGCAGCACGGGCGGGAAGAACAGATTCCACGGCAGCGCATCCGCAAAGAGGATCCACGGCAAAAAGAGCGCGCCGAGCAGCATATAGCCCGATTCCCAGTTGTTTGCATCGCCGATCACCCAGACCGGCAAAAGGAACGCGGCAAGCAGCAGAAGCAGCGGGAGCCGTTTTGCCGCCCGCAGGCGCCGTCTGAAACAGATGAGCTCCGGCGGCTTCTGCAGCGTCTTCGCAGCCTGCATTGCCGCGTATTCCTCCGGCGTGACCGCGGGGCGCACCGTACCGCGGGTTTGCGGATCGTCAGGCATCGGCTTTCTCCCTTCTCTGTGCGGATATCAGTCCTCGAAGCGCCAGCGGTTGACCGCAGCAGCGGCGGCCAGCAGCGGATAGGAAATGCAGGAGATCAGCGCCGCATAGCTCTCTGCCGTTTTCAGCAGCGAATAGGCTGCGACGTCCTCTGAGCCGGCGCCGTGCGCGAGCATCAGCACGGAGAAGTGTCCGGAAATCAGCGACGCAACCGGATTGATGACCAGTACGGCCAGAATCACGGTCAGCGCGAGCTTTGCGCTCTCCTTGGTGTTGCTTTTGACCGAAGCCTGCACCAGATACCAGCAGACCAGAAAGACCCCCGCACCGCAGATCAGCGGCAGAAAGCGCAGGACGGCGTTGAACTGACCCGCAGCCGCCGCCGTGCGCGCATCCTGACCGAACAGACCGAACACGGCAGCCGGAAACAGCTCGATCAGCAGCGAAACGCCGAACCGGATCAGATACAGGATCAGTGCGATCTTTGCGTAGAGTGTAACGATACTTCTTCTATCATTCATTGTGAGACCTCCGTCACGGAGCGGGCGCGAAATGCCCCCGCGCCCCTGCCGCATCAGATATCAGGTACTCGGTTCCGCCTCATGGCAGCGGCGGCAGAGCATCCCGGCAGCCGCGGCAAAGGCGATGATCGCCGCGATGTTGAGGAAGGCCGCACCGTCCTGATACGTCTTGACGACATCCAGCAGACGGATCTCCTCGAGACTGTAGACATTGTTCCAGACATACCACCGCAGGATATAATCAATGCCCATGAGCGCCATTGTGCAGACAAACGGCACAGCCGCGCCGATGACAAGCATTTTTTCGCCCTCTGCGGGATTCGGGCTCTGCTTCGAGCGCGCCCGCAGCCACCGGAAAACCGCGAAGAAAACGGCAGCCGAAATCAGCGGCAGCAGCACCAGACGGCTCATGTCGCGGCAGCCCATAATCAGCCAGATGAAGAGCTGCGCTGCCGTCTGCAGCAGCTTTGCGCCAAGCCCGATGTTGAGCCATGTGCGGATGAAAGCTGTGTTGTCCATAGCTATCCCTCAGAGCGGCAATGCGGATTTCCGCACTGCCGCTTCGGTCATTGGGTTGAAGCGTCTGTCAGCCCTCGACAGCCGCCTTGACGATGATGCTGAAATCCTCCGCCTTGAGCGATGCGCCGCCGATCAGACCGCCGTCGATATCGGGCTGTGCGAGCAGACCCGCGCAGTTCTTCGCGTTCATCGAGCCGCCGTACTGGATGGTCACAGCCTCAGCGACCTCTGCGGAATAGAGCTTTGCGAGCTGTGCGCGGATGAATGCGCAGACCTCCTGAGCCTGCTCATCGGTCGCGACCTTGCCCGTGCCGATCGCCCAGACCGGCTCGTAAGCGATGACGACATTTGCCATCTGCTCCGCGGTCACATCCCACAGGTCGAGCTTGATCTGTCTTGCGATGACCTCCTCGGTGATATTGCACTCACGCTCCCACAGCAGCTCGCCGACACAGACGATCGGCTTGAGGCCCGCTGCGAGTGCTGCTCTTGTGCGCTTGTTGACGGTCTCGTCGGTCTCGCCGAAATACTGTCTGCGCTCGGAGTGCCCGATGACGACATACTCGACGCCCAGCTCGGTCAGCATATCCGCAGAAATTTCGCCGGTGAACGCGCCGGACTTCTCGAAGTGGACATTCTCCGCACCGATCTTGACATTGCTGCCCGCGGTCACATTGATCGCGGTCTCAAGGTTCGTGAACGGCACGCACGCCACGACCTCGATCTTGCCCGCAGCCTCCGCGACGAGCGGCTTGATCGCCTCGAGCAGTGCCTTTGCCTCGGGGCGGGTCTTGTTCATTTTCCAGTTGCCGGCGATGATCGCCTTTCTCTTTGCCTTGTTCATGATTCATACTCCTTTTGAAATGTGATTTCCGGACTCCGCCGGTTTGATTGTCAGAAGCATCCGCGCGGACGCTCCCCCGTTCAGCCATTGCCGCCTGCGAGATAATCCTCGCCGGGCAGACGCCGGTCAAAGCGGGCTCTGTCCGCCTTCTGTCTGTCCGCGGGCTCTGCGCCGGGCGGAACGATCGCGAGAAAGATCGCCGCCTGCTGGAGCTTTCGCGTCAGATTGATGTATTTGCCGCGCTGCGTGAGCTGGAATTTCTCCTTGATCTCCTGCTCCAGTGCGATCACGCGGTCGCTGACTCCCGCAGCATCGCCCGCTGCGTATTTCAGCTCAATATCAAGAATCTCCGTCTGAAACGGCTGCTCGTCCGCGTCGTAATGGGAAATGCGCAGCGCCGCAAAGCTGCGGTAATGCTCCGCCTCCTTCATGTCGCCGCTCCGCACGCAGAAGCCCGCTGCCGCTTCACAGTAGGTGAGCGTGTCGTCGGAGTAGCTGCGGGGCACGCGCTGCGAGATCAGGTCGGGCTGCTCCTCGTAGGCGGCGTCCATCAGCAGGTGCTCCTCCTGAAAGAGCTTCATCGCCTTCTCGGGCTTGCCGTTCATCATCAGTGCGCGAATCTTGCAGAGATTCAGCATCGCCTGCTGGCGCTCGGTGCGCCTGCGCTTCTCCACCCGCATATAAAGCGGCTGCAGTGCGTCGTAGTTCTCCGCCATCACGGTCAGATAGAGCTCCAGCAGACGGTCGTCCGTCGTCGGGAGCGGGTGCAGCGCGACCGCGTATTTCGGCAGCTTTTCGGAGAAGCCGTTCTCGGCATACTCCGCATTGAGCAGCAGCAGCGCATGCTTGCAGGTAAAGTGATCCATCACATGATAGAGCGTGAGGAGCAAAGTCACGAGCACAACCGGGATCAGAACAGCGATCAGCAGCCCAAACACGGTCTCGCCGCCCGCGCCGCGGTCGTTTTTCAGCACGAGCAGCACGCTGACCAGCAGCGTTGCCCAGAAGCAGAACTGACAGATGATGCGGACATATTTCGGCGTTTCCGCGAGCACCGGGATGCGCAGCTCCAGCTCCCGTTTCAGTATGTGCCCGGCCCCTGTGCGCTTGGAAGGCACGTCGTCCCTTGACATGGCTGTCCTCCTTTGCGGTCGGCAGAGAATCGGGCGGATATTGCTCATACCCGCCCGAACCCCCAAACGCGATTATTTTTCAGCGATCGCTGCGACACCCGGGAGCACCTTGCCCTCGAGATACTCAAGGGAAGCGCCGCCGCCGGTGGAGATGTGGCTCATCTTGTCCGCAAAGCCCAGCTGGATCGCAGCCGTTGCGGAGTCGCCGCCGCCGATGATGGTCGTCGCATCTGCCTCAGCGAGTGCCTCGCAGACAGCGACCGTGCCCTTCTTCAGGGTCGGGTTCTCGAAGACGCCCATCGGACCGTTCCAGACAACGGTCTTTGCAGCCTTTGCAGCCTCAGCGAAAATCTCCATCGTCTTCGGACCGATATCCAGACCCATCTTGTCCGCCGGGATCTTGCCCGCCTCGACAAACTCGACCTCGATCGGTGCGTCGATCGGATCGGGGAAGGAGGCTGCGATCGCGGTGTCGACCGGGAGCAGGATCTTCTTGCCGAGCTGCTCCGCCTTTGCGAGCATCTCCTTGCAGTAATCGAGCTTCTCGTCGTCGACCAGCGACTTGCCGATCTCGCCGCCCTGTGCCTTGATGAAGGTATACGCCATGCCGCCGCCGATGATCAGCGTGTCGCACTTCTCGAGCAGATTGGAGATGACGTTGAGCTTGTCAGCGACCTTTGCGCCGCCGAGGATCGCCACGAACGGGCGAACCGGGTCCTCGACCGCATTGCCGAGATACTGGATCTCCTTCTGCATCAGGTAGCCGACAGCGGTCTCCTTGACAAAGCGTGCCACACCGACGGTGGAGGCATGTGCTCTGTGGGAGGAGCCGAACGCATCCATCACGAAGACCTGACCGTCCACGAGGTCAGCGAGCTCCTTGGAGAAGCCGTCATACTGTGCCTCCTTGGTCTCCTCCGCGCCGCGGAAGCGGGTATTCTCGAGCAGAACGATCTCGCCCTCGCCCATTGCGGCGACAGCAGCCTTTGCGTTCTCGCCGACGACGGTGTCGTCCGCCGCGAAGGTCACCTTGGTGCCGGGCAGCAGCTCAGCGAGGCGCTTTGCGACCGGTGCGAGGGAGAACTTTGCCTCCGGACCGTTCTTCGGCTTGCCCAGATGGGAGCAGAGCACGAGCTTGCCGCCGTCTGCGAGCAGCTTCTTGATGGTCGGGAGTGCCGCGGTGATGCGGTTGTCGTTGGTGATCTCGCCGTCCTTCATCGGGACATTGAAATCGCAGCGAACAAGAATCTTCTTGCCCTTTGCCTGCAGGTCGTCGACAGAAACCTTATTAAGTCCAGCCATGTCAAAAAACATCCTTTCAAATAACAATTTAGGCTTGCTTGTGAATTCTTTCACAGCCCCTTCTATTGTACACTATTTCTGCGATTTTTGCAAGAGGGAAAGCAAAAATTTTGCGTTCTGCGGCACCCCGCCGCTCTATATGACGACAAAACCGCGAAAAGCATACAGCAGAAGCAGGAGAGAGGAGAGAGGAGGGAGGAGGGAGGAAAAGAATAAAGAAGAAAGAATAGTGAATAAATCATAATAGCGGTATCGCATGTTTGCGAGCAAACTGCGCAGTTTTGCGTTGCAAAACGTGCGCTTCGCGATGGATTTGAAATGCTCCGCCCAAACCCCGTTTGCGTTCACTTGTCAGCAGTGACGGAACAACTTCTCACTTCTCACTTCTCATTTCACTTGTGCCACTGTTCATTCATAAACTGAACGCGCTTTTCGAGCCATTCGCGCAGATAGTCCGCTGCCTCCTGCTGCGTGCCGCATTTCTTTGCGCGGGCGCAGAGCTCATTGCGGATCTCCTGGTCCCTTGTGCTGATGCCCCAGCGCTCGTTGTTGTGCTCGAATGCCGCGCGGTATTTCTCCGAATCCGCCGTGATCTCCTCGCAGAGCCGCGTGAAAACGCCGCTGTCATAGGCTGCGGTCCACTTCTCCCGGATGACCTCCTGATACCAGTCCTGATACATCAGCACGACCAGCCACGGGTTCATCGTCTCGTAGGAATTTGCGTTCACGTCCGGCACGATGCTGCCCGCATAGAACCCGGTGCCGTCCGGGCAGCGCGACTTGTTGCCGAGCCCCGAATCAAAATCCCACGGCGCCTCAAAGGTCAGCCGCTTATCGCCGCCCTCGCCGAAATCGACGTCCATGAAAAAGCTCGACCAGTAAATATCCGCATCACAGGTCAGCTCCGCGATGATGTAGGCATCCGCGAGCGAATCGATATTGACCGCCCGCCGCACTGCCTCCTCCGGCGTGCAGATATCCGTCTCCAGCAGCTGCGTATAATCCCTGTCGAACACCATCGCCTTGTTCTGATAGGCGGCGGCATAGAGCACGCGGTAGACATTGCTGACGTAATCTGCGATGAAATCGTGCTGCTCCTGCGAATTAATATCACTCTTGATCGTGAAGCCGACATCGGAAACGCGGCTGCGGCTGTTCTCGGGCAGGCAGGCGATCGTCCGCCCGCTGCCGTCCTTGCCGTCATAGGGCACGAGCGGCGCGTTGTCGGCGTAATCGACATGGAAGGCGTGCAGATCGTCCTCGGTGTAGAAATAGCCGTCAAACTCGAGGAAATAGCCGATATCCGTGCCGGTGTAGTCCTTCTTCGGGGCGGTGATATTCACGCGGTGCTTGTTGACCTGCTGCTGCTCGGTCAGCAGATAGACGCCCCAATACTGCCCGTTGACCTCGACCTCGACGAGCGCGGAATCCGCTGTGTAGAGCCCGTCCTTGCCGAGCACCGCCTCTGCCGCGCGGAGTGCCGTGCGGTCGCGCAGGAGCGAGGCGTCCTTGTATTCGGCGAGCAGCAGCCAGTTTTTCATCTCGGCGCCGCTGTTGAGCCCGAGCAGATTGTGCTTGTCGGCGAATTTCAGCCGCATCGGCTTTTTGGCGTATTTGGTCGTCCAGTTGCCGCGTGCCTTGACCGCGGCGTCGGCGGTGAAGCTGCTGCTGCCGTCCGAGACCGTGACCGTGCAGTCCTGATAATATGGCTCCGGCGGGATGACATAGCCCGGCGTCCACGAGGCAACCGCCTCCGCGACATGCCGCGCGACGGGCTTTGTCAGAAAGTCGAGCGCATCTGCGCCGGTGTTCGCCGTCTGAACGGAGATCAGCGGCAGCCCCGACGGCTGTGTTCTGACCGGCGACTGCCCGTCCAAAGCCGAACTGTCGTGCTGCGAGGCTTCCGCAGCCGAGGATTCAGACTGCAGGTCGGGTGCGGAGTCTTTGCCGGAGCTGCCCGCACATCCGCAGCACAGCAGCACCGCAAGCAGCGGCAGGATCGCCTTGACTTTTCTGTTCATGATATCATCTCCTGTATTTCAACCGTGCAGGATGCATTTCCTGCCCTTCTCTGCTCACTATTATAACATGACAGAGCGAAAAATTCAATAGCCGCGCAGAAACGGGATGGGACCGCTGTTACAATCTGAAAATCGTCGCGTGATTCCGCATTCCGCATTCCGCAGAAACTGTCCGTTCGGGGGTTGACAAACCGAGTAAAATCATGTATAATAAGAACAGCCTTATCACGAGCGGTGGAGGAACGGGTCCTGTGAAGCCGCGGCAACCAAACCCCTGCCCGCAGCAGGAGTGAACGGTGCCAAGTCCTGCGGCGCTTCTTCGCGCCGGAAGATGAGGGAAACGCGGAAACGTGTGGGGCGGCATGTATTTTCATGCTGCCCTTTTTGTCGCCGTGATGAGAAAAACCTGAAAGGAATGTTGATATATGAAACGCTTTTTCACGTCAGAATCTGTGACCGAGGGGCATCCCGATAAGATCTGCGACCAGATCTCCGACGCTGTGCTCGATGCCATTCTCGAGCAGGACCCCTACGGACGCGTTGCCTGCGAGACCTGCGCCACCACCGGTATGGTGCTGATCATGGGCGAAATCTCCACGACCGCACAGGTCGATATCCCCGCGATCGCGCGCGAGGTCATCGTCGATATCGGCTATGACCGCGCAAAATACGGCTTTGACGGCTACACCTGCGCGATCATGACCTCGATCGACCGGCAGTCCGGCGATATCGCACAGGGCGTCGACTCCGCCTATGACGCCGACGACGACGCCGACCAGCTCGGCGCAGGCGATCAGGGCATGATGTTCGGCTTTGCCTGCGACGAGACCGCCGAGAAGATGCCGCTGCCGATCTCGCTGGCACACAAGCTGGCAATGCGCCTGACCGCAGTGCGCAAGGACGGCACCCTCAGCTATCTGCGCCCGGACGGCAAAACACAGGTCACCGTCGAATATGACGGCGACAACCGCCCCGTGCGCGTCGATACGATCGTCATTTCGACGCAGCACTCCCCGTCTGTCGAGCTGGACCAGATCCGCGAGGACCTGATCGAGCTGGTCGTCCGCAAGGTGATCCCGGCAGAGCTGATGGACAGCGAGACCAAGCTCTTCGTCAATCCGACCGGACGCTTCGTCATCGGCGGACCGCAGGGCGATTCGGGTCTGACCGGCAGAAAGATCATCGTTGACACCTACGGCGGCTACTCGCGCCACGGCGGCGGCGCCTTCTCCGGCAAGGACCCGACCAAGGTCGACCGTTCCGCGGCGTACATGGCGCGCTATATCGCGAAGAACATCGTCGCGGCAGAGCTCGCCTCCCGCTGCGAGGTGCAGCTCGCCTATGCGATCGGCGTGGCACAGCCGGTCTCGGTGCTGGTCGAGACCTTCGGCACCGGCAAGGCAGACGAGGAGACCCTCGCAAACGCCGTCCGTCAGTGCTTTGACCTGCGTCCCGCGGGCATCATCGAGGCGCTGGAGCTCCGCCGTCCGCAGTACCGCAAGCTGGCAGCCTACGGGCACATGGGCAGAGAGGACCTGCTGCCCGCATGGGAGCGCACCGACAAGACCGACGCGCTCCGCAAGGCAGTCGGCATCTGATCCCGGCGCAGCAGCCGCCCGAATCATCACAGTGACCGAACAGCACCGACGGATCATCGGTGCTGTTTTTCTTTTCGCACAGTCCGTCTCTGGCGCAGGCGTTCTCTCCCGTGATTGATGAAGCCGCATGGCCGAACGATATGCTATGTTTCTGCCGATTTTGTCCCTCCCGTTTTGTGTAAAGTGCCGATTTTCGGAAGCATATGTGATATGGCACTGCTGTTTTCCAATCTGTGGTATAGGGCAGAAGGCAAATTCTGTTAGAACAGGAGGAATTCATATGAAACACAGAATGTGCGCCGGGCTTTGCTGCACCGCGCTGCTTGCGCTTTTCTCGCTGACAGCGTGCAGAGAGGTCCCCTCCAATGTGCAGGAGGAGATCGGCATTCTCGATCAGGTCAGCGCGGCAGAAAGCGGAACCGCCGCCGAAAGCAGCGTGCAGGAAAACGGCTTGCTGAAAAAGGGAACGCTTAAGGCACTTGCCGCGCAGACAGACAGGGAGCTCGCAGAGAATCGCTCGCGCATCGTCATTGAATCGGTGCGTATCCCCGATGCGGACACCATGCCGGTCTGCGATGTGAAAATGGCAGGTGCGCCGATCGACAGTTTCTATGAGGTCTGCACAGCGCTCTTTCCCGATGACGACACCGGCAGGGACAGCCCGTATTATACGCTGAAGCGCGGGGACGAGGCAAGCGACAAGGATTTGCCGGCTTACGATCATTCATGGCTGGACGGGGAGGGGCATCTCAGAAATCCGAATGTGTTTTTTCTGGATACTGCGAATTTCTTTCCGCGCAGCGATCTGCCGAATTACGGTCTGATGTACCGGAGCTCCGGCAATCTGTTCGGCACGCAGACCGGAGCGACGGAATACTCGGACTATATGCAGTATATCCCGCTGAGCAGCGACCCGCCGGAGGTGCAGGCGCAGAAAAGCGATCCGATCGTCTGCTCCCGTGCCGAGGCAGTCGCAGGGAATGACAGCTACCCGATGGTCGGGGGCGGCGAATGGGCGCTGAAGGACGCGGTCGGATATGTGGAAAAGCTGTATAACAGCGTGCTCCGCAAGGCAGACGGCGCACCGCTGCTGACCTATTCCGTGAAGGAGATACAGGTGCTGACGGTCGTGCCGGAGAAGCAGTATGCGTATTTCTTTTTTGTGGAATGCGCGGATGCAGAGGGGCGGTATCTGGACTGCACGATGAAGACGAATAAGAAATGGATCAAAAAGCTGATCGAAGGGAATCAGCCGTTCCCGATGGATTACTGCAGCGCCGTGTTCTGTTATCAGAAGGATCAGTTTGCATGGATGCAGAAAAATGAGAGCTTTTCCGAGATCAAGCCCTCTGCGGAGGACCCGGAGCTGCTGAGCGTCACCGAGGCAGCCCGCGTGATCGACGAGCTGCTTGCGCCCTCCCAGCTGATCCGCATTCCCTGTGCAGAGCTGAACTATGTGCTTGTCTGCAAGGGCTATCCCTATGCACAGCTCTGGCAGCAGGAATACGGCTACGAGTCTGACCCTGATTCCCCTTACGCGGATTTTAACGAAATGCTCTGTGACAGATCATGTGAATTTGCGCTGCGCCCGGTCTGGTGCTTCCGGACAGAGGCGTATTCCGACTTCGATCTCAATGTCGGCTACCGCTATCTGGTCGATGCCGTGACCGGAAAGCTCTGGATCACCCGTGTCACCTCCAATCTGGATGCCAGAGAAGAGCAGTATGTGCAGCACATTATCGAATATGTGAACGGAGCGGATGCTTCATGAGCGGACTGTCAGCCGCTGCACACTGATTTTCGGCAGAACGGAGAATCTCAGCCTTTTCTGAACGGTCGTTTTGTAGCGTTTCACAAATCTCACCCGTGCATGAGACAATTCCCCCGCAAAATTGTGATATCGGTGAAGGGCAAAGGCGGCAAACGCCGCCCGGTCTGACGCAGATCATCATGCCCGACACGGTCGGGACGATCGGCATCAGCGCCTTCCGGAATGCGGGCGGCGAAGAACTGCACATCCGGCTTTCGCAGAATCTCAGGGCGATCCGGCGGCGCGCAGCAGTCGCACTATATTATACGGATGCCGCAGTCGCCGGTCTGTCTCAACGCCGCGAGCTTTCGCACAAACGTGCCGTTTGACAATCCGACGCAGACGGTCCGGGAGCTCACAGCGATCTGCAGCGACCCCGTCAGGTATTTCAGCGAGGCGCTGATCCGCTGGTCGCGCGGCGAGCTCAGCGACGACGAAATGCGGCCGCACAATTCCGGGAAGAATCATTATATAGGATTATATATAGTATCATCGCTGCCCATTAAGGAAAAACGCAGCGAAATAAAATTTCGGCATTTTGCTTGTGCAGACGGGAAAGCAGCGGCATCCCGCCCGCGGAGAAGCTGACTCTTGCATAAAAGCTGTAAAGAATCAGAAGAATTTCTATGCAGTACACCGTGAGGCAGAGTCGGCTATTTCACCAAAAACCAACTGAATTGTGAACAGCGCCGACCGCCCTGACGTCAGCCGCCGCTGCTCCGCAGACGTGCCCCGATGCCCCGGACAAGGCGTTTGGTAACAAAACCGTAACCCGATCGGTAACAAGAAGGTTACAGCATTTGTGCATAATGACGAAGACGAAACCGGAAAAAGCCCCCAAAAAGCCCGTTTCGTAAAAGTTTGTTCACAATCTCGAAATATTGCGGAAACCTCTTGACTTTTTTCTTCGGTTATGTTATACTAGGACCATAGAGAACAGCAAACGTCTTGACGTCGGGCGGGCGCTGGGATCTGGAATCTTGCTGCGAAGGGCAGCGGCGGCTCTCCGAAGTTCGCCGAACGTTTCTTCGATGCAGCTACCTGAATATCTTGAGGAGGTATTTTATCATGAAAAAGAAAGGCTTTACCCTGATTGAGCTGATCGTCGTTATCGCGATCATCGGTGTCCTGGCTGCTATCCTCGTTCCGGCAATGCTCGGCTACGTCAAGAAGTCCAAGATCACCTCTGCAAACTCTTCTGCAAAGTCCATCCTCACCGCATGCCAGTCCGCTCTGACCGACATGGATACTGAGGATAAGGTCAAGGTTTCCCAGACTGACTGGACCTTCACCACGAACGATCTCACTGGCTGGAACACCGCTATTGCTGCCGGCGTCACCAAGACCGTCATCAACGGCAACAACAACAACATCTCCCAGTTCCAGTACAAGGTCTACACCTACTTCAATGACATCAAGAAGCTGTCCGGTCTGGCATATGTGATCCAGAAGGGCACCTGCATCGCTGTCGCAGTCGTCAACGGTAACTACCCGGGCACCAACCCGCAGCAGTTCTCTGTCGACCACTATGAGAGCAAGGCAAACTACACCAAGAACACCAACCTCAGCAAGCTCCTGACCTACGCGCTGACTGGTAACAACGAGACTTGGGATACAACCGCCTGATTTCTCAACTGTCAAACGATCTAGTGCGTGTGACCCCTCCCCCCACGCGGGGAGGGGTCATCTTCATACACACCGTTTCTAAAGGAGGTCAATATGAAAAAACGCGGTTTTACGTTGATTGAAGTGATTGTTGTCATCGCGATCATCGGTGTGCTGGCTGCACTTCTCGTCCCCGCCATGATGGGCTATCTCGCAAAATCCCGCATCATGAGTGCAAACGCGGCTGCCAGAGATCTCAACACTGCCATTTCCATTGCGCTGCTGGACATGGGGCAGCAGGAATTTGAGCTGCACAAGCTGGATCCTGAATACAGCTATACCATCACGCAGATTCAGGCGGCAGATGATGTCGTGTTCAGCAACCTCAACAAGCGCAGCAAGACCGATATGGAAAAGTATCTGCTCAAGCGCATCAACGACTACTTCACAAGCAACGGTGCGCTGGACAGCATCGCGTTTCATCTGGATGCAAGCGGCGGCGCCTCTGCTGCAATCGGCGTCATGATGCGCGGCTATCCCGGCAGCTACCCGATCGCGATCAGTGAGGACGATTTCCACAATCAGGACAACTGGGACTGCGACGAAGCTCTTCAGTATGCGCTGACCAAATATGATGGCTAACCTCTGATAGAAGGAGAAACATGTCATGCCCTTTTTCAATCGCACGCAGAGCAATGGCACGCAGCCCTCAGGTGCTCCGCGCACTGCTCTGCGTGATCTTCTCTTTTACACGCTCTTCTTTGCTGCCTTTTTCTGCATCTGCTTTCTGCCGGGGCTGCTCAAAAACGGATTCATCCTCGGCGGAGACGGCTACAATATGTATTATCCGATCACGGTCAACTGCCGTGATACACTGCGCGATTTCTTCCGGAGCATTGCCGACGGGCACCCCAAGCTCCAGCTCATGAATTTCTACATGGAGTTCGGCAGGGACAACTATACCATGCTCTGCACACTGATCGCGTATTTCCCCTTCTATGTGTTCACTGTTTTCATGTCCGATGCGGCGCTGCCGACCTTTCTGACGGTCACAGCGTTTATTCTCGATTTCCTCGCCGGTGCTGCATTCATCCGCATGTGCCGGTATTTCCGCAACGAATCCAAATGGGTGCCGCTGATGGCGGTCGCCTATGCCTTCTGCCCGAACTTTATCAATAATGCGCTTTATAATCCGCAGTTCATGTGTATGCTTGTCTCCTTCCCGCTCATGGTCGTCGGGCTGGACCGCGTGCTGAAGAAGCAGGGCTGGAAGCTGCTCGCCGTCTGCGTCTGCTGGCTTTCGCTCACCAGCTTTACTTATCTTGTCTATACACTGCCGCTTCTGGCAGTTTTCGCGCTGCTGCGCATCTGGTTCACACAGCGGCAGGGCTTTTTTGTCAATTTGATCAAGGCATTCCTGCGCTGCCTGCCGATCCTGATCTGCGGCATGCTGCTCGCAGGCGTGATGATGCTGCCGACGCTCTATTGCCTCCGGCATAGCATCCGCACGGTCGGGAGCGATGTGAACCTTCTGAATCTGCTCATCCCGGAAGAAAGCCGCCTGAATTCCGTGTTCATGGACTATTCGGGCGTCGGTCCGTTATTTATTGCATATCCGGGCTTTTTGCTCTTTTTCCTGCTGCTCCCGAAGCACAGGGAGCTCCGCGGCTATGTGTTTGCAATGGCGCTGCTCCTGATGACGCCGTTCACCGATTATGCGCTCAACGGCTTTCAGTATTCGCTGATCCGCTGGGGCTTCATTCCGGCGCTGCTCTTCTGCTATGCCGCCGCAGTCGGTATGGACGCGCTCGGCAGGCTCAGCCGGCGGCACACGGTCATTTTCATTGCGGCGCTGGTGTTTTACGCCGTCACGTTTTCCTCGTACTATGACATCTACGACTATGCCGGCACTGCCTGCTCGGTCATCTTTCTCGTGTGGGCGGTCTGCGCAGCGATCCCGCCGGTGCGCCGCTTCTTCAGCCGCATGATCGACAGGCTCCAAAAGGCTGCCTCCGGTTTCATCGGGCTGCTGCGCGACGGTGCCGCCGGTGCCCGCCACTATCTGGCGCTCGGCGGACTGGTGCTGCTCCTGTCCGCAGTCGGTGCGGCTGTCCTGCTGATCGTGCTGCTGCCGAATTATGAGGTCTTTCCGCAGCTGCTGTCATCGGTCGGCATCGTGATCGTGCTGCTGATCCTTCTGGCGGTCAAGCCCAACTGGAAACGCATCGCCTTGCCGGTTTCCGGGCTCTGCCTGCTCGGCGCCGCCTGCTGGGTCTATTTCGGGATGCACAAGGCGGAATATTCACCGATCACCGAGACAGCGATCGTGCATACGCTCCGCAATCTGCCGGTCGCCGAAAACAGCTTCGGCAGAACCATCGGCAATGATTACTTCGTCTCGACGCCCGAGGAGATTCAGCAAAAGGACGCGGCACTGGAGGAAGAGGACCAGATGATCAACCGCCAGAAGAGCGGTACCTTTTCCTACACCAACACGAATTACGTCAACCAAATATATGCCTTTTCGCCGGACTGCGAGCTCGATTCCAATTACGCGCTCGTCTATCGCTATGCCGACTGCACGACCTTTGACAATCTGGCAGACGACGATCTGCTGAATCTCTTTGAGCGCACCGGGCAGCACACCGACTACAGCGGCATCACCGGCTTTTCGGGCTTCTCCGGCAAGGCGGCATATCACACGCTGTTCGGCATCAATACGGTCAGCTCCTACAAGGACCTTTCCGCGGAATTCGGGCTGACCTGCTTCCGCGAGCCCGACGCGGACGAAGAAAACAACGAGGAGAAATTCTACCTCTACCGCAACGAATACGCATTTCCGGTCGGCGTCACCTATGACAGCTACATGACCGATGCCGAATACGACGCGCTCAGCAGCGCGGTGCTGCCCTATGCCATGCTGGGCTATGCGACGGTCGGCGACGGCAGAACGCCTGCCTCCGACGGGTCCGTCATGGACCTCGAGCAGTACAAGGCGGATTACAAGCTCGAAAAGACCTACGAAAAGACCACCACCACCGGCATGGATATCTACGAGCATCTGCTGACCTTCAATTCCGATGTCAGCGACTGCTTCCTCTGTCTCACCTTCAACGACGCATTCTGCAATTATCCCGAGGACTACCTCGCCAAGGGGCTGCGCATCAATGTCGACGGGCTGCGCTTCTACCACGCCACGATCGTCAACAACAAGGGGCAGTGGCCGTGGCTGCGAGACCCCCACTGCTATGCGATCGAGCTCGGCGTGTCGTCTGAGCCGGTGCACCAGATCCGCTTCACTCCCCCGATGGAATACAGCAGCTTCGAGGTCTACGCGATCCCGACCTCTGTGCTGACCGACGCCTATGCGGCGCGCACTGCCGAGACGCTGGAGAACGTCCGCTTCGGCACCGACACCCTCGACGGCGATATCACAGTCAGCTCGGAAAAGCTGCTCTCCGTGGGGCTGCTGCACAATGACGGCTGGCGCGTCCTGGTCGACGGCGTCGAGCAGCCGCTGGAAAAGGTCAACCGCCTGTTCATCGGCGTGATGCTCCCCGCGGGCACGCACCATGTGCAGTTCGTCTACTTCACACCGTGGCTCAAGGCCGGTCTGATCTGCTCGGCATGCGGTGTGCTGCTCTGGATCGCGCTGGTAATCATCTGGCGGAAACGGCGCAGCGACCGGAAGGAAGCTGCACAGTGAAGCGTCTGCTCGGAGCGCTCTGGGATCGGTTTGCCGATCTGCTCTACCGCATCGCGGCGGGTTTTTGCCGGCTGCTGCACAAAGAGCTGACGCCGGAGCAGTTTCAGCCGGTGCTGCAGTTCATCAAGTTCGGCATTGTCGGTGTCTCCAACACCGCGATCTCGATGATCGTCTACTACGCGGTCATCCTGATCAACGAAAAATGGTATCTCGCGGGCAGCGTGCTGGGCTTTGTCGTCAGCGTGCTCAATTCCTACTACTGGAACAGCAACTACGTCTTCAACATGCAGGAGGACCGCCTGCGCACGCTCATCCGCACCTTTATCGCCTACGGCTCCAATCTGCTGATCGGCACGGTGCTGCTCTGGCTCTTTGTCGAAAAGCTCGGCATCTCCCCCTATGTCGCACCGCTGCTCAATCTGATCATCACGGTTCCGCTGAATTTCGTGCTCAACAAATTCTGGGTGATGAAAAAACGCCCGGACAAGCCCGGACAGTCTGAATCAAAGGAGGAATCCACATGAAGGTCGTCATTCTTGCGGGCGGCTACGGTACCCGCATCTCTGAGGAGAGTCAGTACAAGCCCAAGCCGATGATCGAGATCGGCGGCTTCCCGATCCTCTGGCACATCATGAAGGAGTATTCCTATTACGGCTTCAACGATTTCATCATCTGTGCAGGCTACAAGCAGCACATGATCAAAAAATGGTTCTACGACTATTTTCTCCACAAAAGCGACATGACCTTCGACTTCACGAGCGGCAAGCGCGACGTGATCATTCACGACCAGCGCTGTGAGCCGTGGCGCGTGACCGTCGTTGACACCGGGCTGCACACGATGACCGGCGGGCGCATCAAGCGCATTCAGCCGTTCATCGGCAAGGAGCCCTTCATGATGACCTACGGCGACGGCGTCTGCGATGTGAATTTGCAGGAGCTGCTTGCATTTCATCAAAACCACGGCAAGATCGCGACGCTGACTGCCGTCATCCAGCAGCAGCAGAAGGGCGTGCTCTATATCGGCGGCGACAACGCGGTCAAATCCTTCCGCGAGAAGCATCTCTCCGACGGCGCGCCGATCAACGCGGGCTACATGGTGCTCAACCCCGAGGTCTTCGACTACATCGACGGCGACGAGACCGTCTTTGAGCAGGAACCGCTCGAGCGCCTCGCTGAGGAGGGGCAGCTCATGTCCTATCTGCACCGCGGCTTCTGGCAGTGCATGGACAACAAGCGCGAAATGGATCTGCTCGAGCGCATGCTGGAGACCGGCAATGCGCCGTGGAAATGCTGGGAGGACTGACCGTGCTGAAGAATCTCGATTTTTATTGCGGAAAGCGCGTCTTTGTGACCGGTCACACCGGCTTCAAGGGCGCGTGGCTCTGCCATATGCTGGCAATGGCGGGCGCGGAGGTCACGGGCTATGCGCTCGAACCCCCGACCGACCCCTCACTCTATGCGCTGACCGGCATCGGACAGGATATCTGCGCCGTCGAGGGCGATATCGCCGACCTGGACCGGCTCAAGGCTGCCTTTGACGCGGCAAAGCCGGAGATCGTGCTGCATCTCGCTGCACAGCCGATCGTGCGCCGCAGCTACGAGGAGCCCGTGCTGACCTATCAGACCAATGTGATGGGCACGGTCAATCTGCTCGAATGTGTGCGCCGCGCCGATTCCGTGCGCTCGGTCGTCAATGTCACGACGGACAAGGTCTACAAAAACAACGAATGGTGCTGGGGCTACCGCGAGACCGACACGCTCTGCGGTTTTGACCCCTATTCCAATTCCAAATCCTGCTCGGAGCTTGTGACCGCAAGCTACCGCGACAGCTTCTTCACCGCGCCCGACGGCTCCGTGCGCATTCCCGTCTCGACGGTGCGTGCGGGCAATGTCATCGGCGGCGGTGATTTTGCCGAGCACCGCATCATCCCCGACTGCGTGCGCGCAGGGGTCAGCCGCACCGATATCACCGTGCGCAATCCCGACGCCGTGCGCCCGTTCCAGCATGTGCTCGAGCCGCTGTGGGTCTATCTCTCGATCGCGGCGGCACAGTGGGAGGACCCCGCGCTTGCCGGCTGCTACAATGTCGGACCGACCGAATCTGACTGCGCACACATTGCCGACCTGACCGCGATCTTCGCGCAGGCTTGGGGCGACGGGCTCAGAAGCATCGTCAAGCCCGACGGCGGACCGCATGAGGCGCATTTCCTGCGGCTCGACTGCGCCAAGCTGCGGAGCACATTCGGCTGGGAGCCGCGCTGGACGCTGAAAACAGCCGTCGAAAAATCGGTCGAGTGGTATCGCACATGGCATGAGGGCGGCGATGTCCGCGCCGTGACGCAGCGGCAGATCAACGAATTCTTTGGAGGATGACCCGTATGGCACAGTGGAAGGATCAAAGTGAGGCGCGCGAACAGATCAAGGCGCTCGTCGCACAGTATTACCGCGATTTTATGCAGCCGCAGCCGTTTCAGGAGGGCGACTATCTCCCCTACGCACGGCGCGTCTTCGACGAGCGCGAAATGTGTGCCCTCACCGACGCAGCACTCGATTTCTGGCTGACGGCAGGGCGCTTTTCGGTGCAGTTTGAGCGCGATTTCGCCGCGTTCATGGGCGTGAAATATGCGCATCTGGTCAACAGCGGCTCCTCAGCCAATCTGCTCGCCTTCATGACGCTGACCTCTCCCCTGCTCGGCGACCGGCAGATCAGACGCGGCGACGAGGTCATCACAGTCGCGTGCGGCTTCCCGACGACCGTCAGCCCGATGCTGCAGTACGGCGCGGTGCCGGTGTTCGTCGATGTGACCGTGCCGCAGTACAATATCGACGTGACCAAGCTCGAGGCGGCGCTGTCGCCGAAAACGAAGGCGGTCATGATCGCACACACGCTCGGCAACCCGTTTGACATTGCGGCGGTGCGTGATTTCTGCAGCAGGCACGGGCTCTGGCTCATCGAGGACAACTGCGACGCGCTCGGCTCGACCTACACCGTGGACGGCGAGACCCGCCTGACCGGCACATGGGGCGATATCGGCACGAGCAGCTTCTATCCGCCGCACCACATGACAATGGGCGAGGGCGGCTGTGTCTACACGAATGACCCGCTGCTGAGCAAGATCGCGCTCTCCTTCCGCGACTGGGGGCGCGCATGCGTCTGCCCGCCCGGCAAGGACAACCTCTGCGGGCACCGCTTTGACGGGCAGCACGGGGCACTGCCGCAGGGCTACGACCACAAATATGTCTACAGTCATCTCGGCTACAACCTCAAGGTGACCGATCTGCAGGCGGCAGTCGGCTGCGAGCAGCTCAAAAAGCTCCCGGAGTTCACGGCGCGGCGCCGTCACAACTGGGAACGGCTGCACAGCATCCTTGAGCCGCACGCGGACAAGCTCATTCTGCCGCAGGCTGCGCCGAACAGCGCGCCCTCGTGGTTCGGATTTCTCATTTCGGTGCGCCCGGAGACCGGCATCACGCGCAATGCCGTCACACGGTATCTCGAGGAGCACCGCGTGCAGACCAGACTGCTGTTCAGCGGCAATCTGACGCTGCATCCCTGCTTCGATTCGATCCGCGGCACCGACGCCTACCGTGTTTGCGGCGACCTCACGCAGACTGATTTCGTCATGAATCAGAGCTTCTGGGTCGGGGTCTATCCCGGCATGACCGACGAAATGACCGACTGCATCGGCAGGACGGTCATCGAGGCAATCGAAGGATGAGCGGGCTGCTGCAGCGCGGTGCCTCCGTGTTGAAGGGGCGCAGGAAGGAATGGAGCTTTTGCGCGGTTCTGCTCGTATTTGCGGTCATCTGCTGCGTGACCAACGTGATCAGCGGCGATGACGTCGTCAATTATTTCGCCTTTGAAAAGGACAGCCCGTATCACACGCCCTTAGTCTCGGTCAGCGGCCGCTATCTCTCCGTGATCCTCGGCTATCCGCTGATTTACTCATCGGTGCTGCGTCCGCTCGTCTACATTCCGGTGTTCTATGCGCTGGTGCGGCTGATGGACGGCTGCGCGCAGACGGAACGCCGCAGAGCCGGGCTCTCGTGGGTGTCGCTCTGCCTGCTCTGTGTCATGCGCCCGACGATGTTCGCGCAGGTCTTCATGTGGCTCGGCTCCTTTACGCAGTATGCCACCTCGATGGTGCTGCTGCTGCTCTATCTGCGGTTCTGCCTGCGGGAATTTGCCGGAAAGCCGGTCAGATCGCCGCTTGCCGTGCCGCTGTTTGCCGCAGTCGGCTTTGGCGTCTCACTCCTCGCCGAGCACATAACGATCTATGCCTGTGTGCTGGCGCTGTTCATCGTGCTCTATTCTGCGATCGCGAAAACGCAGAAGCTGCGGCTCTATCAGATCGCATTTGCCGTCGGCTGCTTCGCGGGCGCGCTGCTCATGTTCCTCAACCCGAATTATCAGGCTGTGGTCAATGAGACGGACGAGATCACCTTCCGCTTCATCGAGTTCACGCCGATCGACATTCTGACGCAGATCTATCTGGATGTCGTCGGACCGTTCTCGCTGAAAAATATCCCGCTCAACACGCTGCTGGCGGGCGCGGCGCTCCTGCTCTATATCAAAACCGACCGCAGCAAATGGCGCCCCGACCACGCGCGCTTTGCGAAGGCGGCGCTTGCCGTCGTGATCTGCTATCCGCTCTATTACACGCTCAACACGCTCGGGCTGCGGCTGCTCCCGCTCGACGGTGCCATGCGCATCTACGCGCTTGAAACCGCATTCGCGTTTCTTCACGTTGTCTCGCTGCTCTTTCTGGGCAGCCTGCTCATGGAGAAAAAAGCGGCGTTCCGGTTTGCACTGTTTCTCTGCAGCGCGGCAATGTGTGCGGCGCCCTTTGCGATGGCAAATCCTGCCACCGACCGCTGCTTCTTCGCGACCTATTGCTTCTGGATCATGGCTGCGATCGAGCTCGTCGGGGCGCTGTCGGACAAGCTCTGCGCGGATACGCTGGACATCGGCAGAAGGCTCGCTGTGCTGGTCTGCATGGTGCCGGTCTGCTATGTCTCCTACATCAACCTCAACAATCTGCTCGTGTTCCGCGAAAATGTGCGGTATATCAAGGAGCAGCTCACCGAGCACCCGAGAAGCCTCCGCGTGATCGACGAGCAATATCCGGAGTACACCTCGGCGACGAGCTTCAACGCCATCATTGATTTCTTCCCCGAGCGCGAGGAGCACGTAAGCCATGAACTCTATATGGAATGCCTGTGCAAGCTCTTCGATCTGGACCGCGATGCACTCAACGGCATTGAGATTATCGTGCACATATCCATCTACGACCATCTGCTGTGAGTGTCTGCGGCGACCTCACACAGACCGATTTCGTCACAAATCCGAGCTTCCGGGGCGAGGTCTATCCCGGCATGATTGACGAAATGACCGACTGCATCGGCAGGACGGTCATCGAGGCGATCGAATTATAATTCAATTCAATGTCATGGGATTCTGAACAAGCTCTGTCATTTGAAGGAGGCTTATGCTGAGAATCAGAAAAAAAGAAATACCATTCTGTGCGGTGCTGCTGGTCTTTGCCATCATTTGCGCTGCTACCAACATCATAAGCGGTGATGACGTCGTCAATTATTATTCCTATGTGAAAAACGACAGATTTCACAACCCGATCGAATCAATCAGTGGACGGTACTTTTCTGAAGCGGTCGGTTATCTGTTCTTTCCCTCGACGTTCCTGCGGCTGATCACATATGTAGTGCTTTTCTACAGTCTGCTTCGCCTGATGAGTGGTTGTGCACAGACTGAAAGACGTCGTGTTGTACAATCATGGATGTCTCTCTGTCTGATCTGCACCATGCGTGCGAAAATGTTTGCGGAGGTTTTCATGTGGATAGGAAGCTATCTCCAATATGTTACCGCAATGGTGCTGATTCTGATCTACATACAGATTTGCCTGCGAGAATTCTCTGGTAAACCGCTCCAAACGCGCCTTGCCATTCCGCTGTTTGCGCTGATTGGCGCCGCTGCCTCGCTCTGTGCCGAACATATGACGATTTACAACTGTATACTGGCACTGTTCATTGTGTTGTATACTGCCATCAGCAAAAGGCAAAGGCTGCGCTTATACCAGATCGTATATGCTGTCGCCAGCTTCGGCGCAGCAGTTGCAATGTTCCTTCACCCCGGTTATCAAGCCGTAGTCGACGAAACAGACACTATCACATATCGCTTTATTGAATTTACACCGATTGATATCCTGACTCAGATCTACCTCAAGGTTGTCGGACCGTTCTCGCTGAAAAATTTGTTTTTGAATGCACTTCTTACAGCTGCAGTCCTCATATTATACATAAAGACCGACCGAAACACATGGCGTTCTGATCATGCGCGTTTCGCCAAAGCAGCCCTTGGTATCACGATTGCCTACCCGCTTTACTACATGCTCAATATTCTGAACGTGCGGCTGCTCCCACTCGACGGATCGATGCGGCTCTATGCGCTGGAAACAGCATTTGCGTTTTTGCATGTAGTTTCGTTGATTTTTTTGGCAATCAAACTCACAAGTCCCCGATCGGCATTTCGTTTTACTCTGTTCCTGCTCAGTGCAGTCATGTGTGCTGCTCCGTTCTGTATGGCAAATCCAGTCAACGAGCGCTGCTTCTTTGCGACCTATTGTTTCTGGGTCATGACTGCTTCGGAAATAATCGGACAGGCTGCTGACAAGCTTGCGGTGGATACACAGATGATTTGCAAAAAAACAGCTGCACTGCTTTGCATCATGCCTGTTTGTTATATCAGTTATATTAATATTGTCAACTGGCTCATTTTCAAGGAAAATGTAAAGTACATCAAACAGCAACTGGCGGATCAGTCAATACGAATCAAAGTAATTGATGAGCAGTATCCGGAATATGCATCCGCAGATTCCTTTAACACAGTCATCGAATACTGCTTAGATCCAGCCGCACATAAGGGTCAGTGGTTATTCTATGAATGTCAAGCCGAACTCTATGGTATTGACACAGATGCGTTGAAAAATGTCGTAAGCATTTTACACATCTCCATCTACGATTATCTGCTGTAAAGAACAATGGCTCTGTTTAATGCAGAGCCATTTTCACTGTCAAAAAAGAGCACCCCGGAAAAACCGGAGTGCTCATTGTTTTGATTAGCCGATCACGCCCTCGCGGGTGATGACGGACTGACCGCCCATCGCCGTCAGATAGCGATAGAACTCGGTCTTGTCCTGGCACTTCTCGAGTGCGTCGATCTCGTTGACGGTGTTGTTCTTGACCAGTCGTGCGAGCTCCTGGTCGAGGCACATCATGCCGTGCGACTTACCTGCCTGAATCGAGCTCAGGATCAGGTGAATCTTACCTTCACGGATCATCGCGGAGATCGCGTCTGTGCAGGCGAGAATCTCCATCGCCGCGATACGTCCGTTGCCGGACTTCAGCGGGAGCAGCGTCTGCGAAACAACGCCGACCAGCGTATTTGCGAGCTGGGTACGGATCTGCACCTGCTGATGCTCCGGGTACACGTCGATGATACGGTTGATCGTATCCGGCGCGGAGGTCGTGTGCAGGGTCGAGAGAACAAGGTGACCGGTTTCAGCCGCGGTGATCGCAGCCTGAATGGTCTCGAAGTCACGCATCTCACCGACGAGGATGACATCCGGGTCTTCACGGAGCGCGGCACGCAGCGCCATTGCGAAGCTCGGCACGTCGGAGCCGACCTCGCGCTGGTTGACCATGCAGCGCTTATGCTCGTGCACATACTCGATCGGGTCCTCGATCGTGATGATGTGTGCGGACTTGTTGCAGTTGATGTAGTCGATCATGCCGGCGAGCGTGGTGGACTTACCGGAACCGGTCGGTCCGGTGATGAGCACGAGCCCGCGGGGACGCATCGCAAATTCTGCCATGACAGGCGGCATGAACAGGTCGTCCAGCGTCGGGATATCGTTGCGGAGCAGACGGATTGCGATGGCGGCGTGGTCACGCTGGAAGAAGATGTTGCAGCGGTGACGGAAGCCGGAGCGCGTGACATACGAGAAGTCGGTGTCGATGTGCTTGGTGACATTCGCACGCTGCATCTCGTTGGTCATCTGCTCGATGATCTCCGCGATCATTTCGTCGGTCATCTCGGGCATGGAGCTCATCTTGCGGAGCTGACCGTGCAGACGGACAACCGGGTTGATGCCGACGGTGAAGTGCAGGTCAGAGCAGCCCAGTGCACGCACGTCGTCCAGAATCTTATTGATCATAATGGTAGGCATGATAGATCCTCCGTTTCGTAGTTTCTGTGAATAATGAAATTAGACAGCGTAGGTAACACGGACCAGCTCGTCCATCGAGGTAACGCCCTTCATGACAAGGTCAGCGACGTTGTCACGCAGGAGCTTCGTGCCGTTCGCACGCGCCTGATTCTCAATCTCCTCCTTCGCAGCGCCGTTCGCGATCAGCGTGGAGATACCGGCGGAGCAGCTGATGATCTCGTGAATTGCAGTACGTCCGCGGTAGCCGCCGCCGCACTCATTGCAGCCGACAGCGTCGAAGATCGGCACAGAGTGGTCGATGTGCATGAGCTTGTTCTCCTCCGGCGTGGACATTCTCTGTCTGCGGCAGCGCGGGCAGAGCACCTTGACGAGACGCTGTGCGACAACGCCGATCAGCGAGGACGCGACCATGTATGCCGGGATGCCCATATCGACCAGACGGACGATCGTGGAAGCAGCGTCGTTGGTGTGGAGCGTGGAGAGAACAAGGTGTCCGGTGATAGCGGCGCGAATACCGATCTCAGCGGTCTCGGAGTCACGCATCTCACCGATCATGATGACGTCAGGGTCCTGACGGAGAATGGAGCGAAGTGCAGCCGGGAAGGTCATACCGGACTTGACGTTGATCT
>JAEELE010000044.1 GCA_016288755.1 Oscillospiraceae bacterium | reverse complement strand
CGCTTCGCTCCTCACTCCAAAAGGTGATTGCCAATTACTGCTAACAGCAAAGCAGCCTGCACAAATTGCACAGACTGCTTTTGGTCACTACATAGATTATTTTTGTTTTTTGCGCTGTCTACTTGACAGGGGGCGGGTCAGAACAGAAGTCATGGCTCTCAGTCTGTTTCAGAGTGCATCCAGAGGTGCATTTTGTGCAGTGCATGTGCGGGAACGTGCATCCATGCAGATGAAAACACCGTCTGCGGGATGCCCTGTGCCGCAGGGCTCAGAGTTGCTCCAGTGCTTTCTTCGCAAGGTCTCTTCTTCGGGCATATTCCGGCACTTCGGGGCATTGCTCGGCAAGCTGTGTCCAGATGCGCAGCGCTGCGGAGAAATGTGCTTTTTTTTCATCAACGCGCTGTGCAATGACGCCAAGATTATAGTGCGAAATCGCAAGATCATCATAAGCCTCAACCGTTCCGGTCTCATCCGCAAGCTGTTCCCGAATCTGCAGCGACTGTTCAAAATATGGCTGCGCTTCTGTCAGTCTGCCCTGTGCTTCGCAGATAACGCCGAGTTTTTCATAGCTGACTGACAGATCGCGCCGCGCCTCTACCGTTCCGGTCTCCTCTGCAAGCTGTTCATCAATCTGCAGCGACTGTTCATAATACTGCTGTGCCTCTGCCAGTCTGCCCTGTGCTTCGCAGATTTCGCCGAGCTTGTTATAGCTGACTGACAGATCGCGCCGTACCTGAACCGTTCCGGTCTCCTCTGCAAGCTGTTCCCGAATCTGCAGCGACTGTTCATAATACTGCTGCGCCTCAGTTACTCTGCCCTGTGCCTTGCAGATATCGCCAAGCCTGTCATAGCTGATTGACAGATCGCGCCGCATCTCAACCGTTCCGGTCTCCTCTGCAAGCTGTTCCCGAATCTGCAGCGACTGTTCATAATACTGCTGCGCCTCTTTCAGCCTGCCCTGTGCCTTGCAGATATCGCCGAGCTTTTCATAGCTGATTGACAGATCGCGCCGCGCCTCAACCGTTCCGGTCTCCTCTGCAAGCTGTTCAGCAATCTGCAGCAACTGTTCATAATAACACTGTGCCTCTGTCAGCCTGCCCTGTGCTTCGCAGATTTCGCCGAGCTTTTTATAGCTGACGGATAGATCGCGCCGCGCCTGAACCGTTCCGGTCTCCTCTGCAAGCTGTTCCCGAATCTGCAGCGACTGTTCATAATACCGCTGCGCCTCTGTCAGCCTGCCCTGTGCATTGTAGATATCGCCGAGCTTTTCATTGCTGATTGACAGATAGCGTCTAACAAAGGAAAAAAGGTATTCCTCACATCGTTCTGTTCCGTGAAGCATCTCCTCATAGACAACACCTGCTTCCTTCGGCTTTCCCACCGCTTGCAGCGCATCTCCGAGATGCCACAGCGCATTGAGCCAAACCAGCGCATTCTCCCACGTCGGGTCCGCATCAAACAGCTTCTTCCGCACATCCGCGAGCCTTCTCTGCCATTCGATCGCTTTGCGGTAATCCCGCTTGACGCCTTCGCCGCTGTTGTACATATCCACGAGCTTTTGCATCGCCTCAGGCAGCTCCTGCTCCGCCGAGCCTTCGATCAGCCGCAGCGCCATGTCATAGTCGGTTTCGACGTCGATGCCGCCCAAGTATGCCAGCCCGATGAAGAAATAGTGTGTCGGGTCATTGTCGTTGTCCGGCTTTGCGACATTTTCGAGCAGCACCGCAAGCGAATCCGCGAGCACAGCCTGATCGTGTGAATCCACACAAGGTGGGATATTGTCAAAGCGCCGTTCAAGCGTCGCGCGGTCGGTCGGCTGCAATTCGGCGGGCAGAATCTTCATGCCTGCAGAGTTGGCGTCGGGATATTCGTGCCGCATGACGTAGTTGCCCTGTTCGAGCAGGTTCGGCGTCACGACCAGCGCGAACAGCTCGCTCTTCTTGATTGCGTCCTGAATCGCCTGATTGAAGCGCTCGCCGGGCACGAGGAATTCGTCGTACCAGATCGCGATATCGCGGCAGAAGTCGTTTTTGTGGATCAGGCGCATCAGTTCCTGTGCGAAGCGGCGGTCCTTTTTGCGATAGCTGAGGAAGATGTAGGCATCGAAGGCATCGCGCACCTTCCGTGCGGTTTCGTCGCCGATCAGAACGGAGTTGAGATAGCGCGTCAGCTTGTCCTCGTAGGAGATCGCGGTCTCGTCGCGCGCGTTCAGATCGAGACACTGCAGATCGCCGCAGATGCGGTCAAATTCCGACGACAATCCCGATTCCACCAGAATCGGCAGTACGGGGATGTGCCGCTCCATCGCGAACGGGAACACGACGCGCCGCGCAAAGCAGTCACGGTAGAGAAACCGGCTGCTCACCGGAATCACGATCAGCTGCATGCGCGCAAGGTCCGATTCAAAGTTTTCTGCATCCGCTGGGCTTTCCGGGTCCTCCTCGTAGAACACGGCGCAGTTCTGCCGCTCTAAAATCTGTGCGGAGAGCGGCTCGAGCCACTGCGCAAAATCATCGGGATAGCCGGTGAGAAACACGCGCTGCAAGCCCTGCGGCGAGCGGTTGCTTCTGGTTTTATAGCGCATGGAATCCGTCCTTTCTGCGGTTTTTCACTATTATAGCATATTCTGCCAAGAAGTGCAATGGGTACATATTATTTCATTTAGCCATGCAGTAAAATGAGAGTGAAACCGGAGCCGGGCACTGTCCGGTTATAGCATCGGAAGTTGCGAAATGTCAAGGACGGAATTATCGTTCCTGCATAGAATCGAAATCCCGCGCATGCACTGCACCAAAAACAAACTGCGAGGTGCAATATGAAACAGTGCAGGGCACGGCGAATCAACTGAAACCAGTTTTGAAACGGCAGTCTTTTCAGCAGGGGAGCGGGTGCTTTATGATTCGCCTGCGTGACGGAAACCTCTCACAGATAACAATGACACAGGATATGGCGTTTTGCATGAGTGTGGAATCGACAAAGGAACGGTACATCGGGAAATGAATAGATAGGAAACCGCCGTCTGTGAAAAAACAGTAGACGACGGTTTTAGTGATCGGGCAGATGATGGATGCTTTGCGGTTGCGGCATTTTTCGCAGCAATCAAACCGGTTGCTTCATATCATCCAGCATTTCTGTAATTGTTTTTGAAAGGGAATCCGCCAGCTTGGAATCCAGCGATGTGAGGCAGCTTTTTCCGAATGTGAGCAGCTCTTCTGCCTTTTGATATTGCGCACGGCTGATTTTCACAAGGAAGCATGCAATTTCGTAGCATATCTGCGCACAGGCGAAAAGGTCTGTATTTTTCAGTTCGTTTACAAAGCGGGCAGCCATCGTAAAGCAGTGCATTGCATCGTCCTGTTTTCCGCAGGCATGATATGCTCTTCCGCAGTCAAACCAGCATTTTGCAGTAATGATTGAACCTTCGGTTTTCGCTTGAAGGACAGCGTCGAGATTCGTCTTGTAGTATGCAAGTGCTGTTTCGGGCTCTCCGATTGTCAGATAGGATGTGCCTAGCCTGCGTCTTGTTGTAATGACCTTCTCGTGGCAGTTCCCGAGCTCCTTCTCTCTTCCCGCGAGTGCCAGAAGATGATATTGGATCGCCTCTTCAAATCTGTTCATGTTGAAGCAGGTATTTGCCAGGTTGCTGTATGTTCTTGACAGCAGACTGATATTTTGCAGCTGCAGCTCGTGATAGAGATCAACAGCGCGTTTCAAATATGAATATGCCTTTTCGAGCTGTGTGATAAACTCATTATTGTTGTTATATGCCTGATACAAGAAAGAATAATTATATGTGTCCTTTGCGCCATAGAATTTCCAATAGTTATAGTCATCGACATATCTGCCGCAGAGCATGAGCAGGTAACAGACAGTTTCACTTTTGTCCTTTATCTGATCGGCAATACTGTATGCAATCAACTCTGCTTCGCTTCTTTCCGAAATCCCGTTGATTCTTTGAACATCAAGGTATTCTGCTGCATGAATGAGAAAATGCTTCATTGGCTCGATTGCATCAGGACGGCGGCTGTCCAGCATCGTATTGATAATCGGGTGCAGATTGATGATGCCCCGGTTGCTCTGAATCCAGCCCTTTTTTATCAGCTTGTCAACAATGCTCATACTGCCGTCTTCGTTCCAGCTTCGGAACAGCTTTTTCGAGATGCCTGTCAAAGGAAGCAGAGACAGCTCATAGAGGATATTGATCTCCTCCGCTGAAAGAGATGACATGGCGAACAGATTGGAAATGTGCTGAAGGATCGCTCCATAATTGTGATTGTATTCAATCTCGTCATACATCGTCAGATTGAGCTTGGCTGTTGATACCATTTCCTCGTACAATTCCCGAATGGACAGTCCGCTCACATTCAGAAAGGTAGACAGCAGCATGATGGTCAGCGTATGATAATCGACGAGACTGAGAATCTTGTCAATGTAGTAATTATCCTCCGCATTGGATTCATCATAATCCTCGTAATACGAAATGAATACCGCACGTTGCTCATCTTTTGAAAAGCCGTCAAGTACCAACTGCGGGAACTCGCGGAAATTGCATCTTGTTGTAATTATTACTTTGCATTGCAGTGTATTCAATATATCTATATCTTTGTCATCGTAATTGTCAAATCCGTCGATGACCAGCATGAAGTGATCAGGACATTTCTGCAGCATGGATAGTTTTTTTCGGAACAGTATTTCTGTGACGTCCTTTTCTGCTAATTCAGCGGCATTCCGGGAGAGGTACTGCTCTTCATCGAATCCTTCAAACTGCATCAAGGAGATTGTCAGCCTGAGATTGTCCTTATAATCGTTATACGAAACACAACTGACTTCTTTCTGATCCAGCTTATACTTGATATACAATCTGACAAGCTCCGTTTTCCCGATTCCGCCGATTCCGCTGACGCACACGATGCGGTTCAGTGACAGCGTTTCATCCAGCAGATCAATATAATGCTGTCTTTCGACAAGTGATTTTGTCGGGAGCTGCAGTTTCTGCGTCGGGTGTACTGATAGCGTCTCAGATGCGGAAAGGTTTTTTGATACCGATACGATAAAATCAATCAAGCTTTTCAGCGATTCTTCCACGGAGGAAGCAGCATGAATAATCTGAATATTACATAGATAGAACGCAAAGGTTTTCGTCAGCTTTCCTTCATCAATTTGAAACGGAAGAACAACCCTGCAGTTTGCGACAGCAAGGTCAAGCTCCTTCGACACATACACAGAATTCATTGACTGCTCTGAAAGAATCAGAATAAACACCCTGCAGTTTGCAATGGCATCAAAAATCTCTGTGGAATAGTTTGATCCCGCTGGAATAGAATACGGTGCCATCCAGCAGCTGATCCCGTTTTGCAGCAGTTCTGTCTTCACGGATTCAGCAATTTCAAGATTTTTAGTAGAATAGCTGATAAAGACATACGGATTCCCATTACTCATATTATCACTTCCATTTCTTTTGAGAAAACCTTCTTTTTGAAGTCCTGTAAACCGGTCTGCTATGACCCTCATTTGAATGTCAGAACCGAGAATCACTCGGTTTATCCGTTCTCGGAAACAAGTTGGATATTGCTGTATCAGACTATCAAGCGCCGTTTTGCACTCCGGAGGTGCACTTTGGAACCTTAAGATTGCTTAACAACTTTTATTATAGCATGAATCGCAGGAAAAAGCAAGGGAATCTCATCTTCAAGTTTTAATCAGTAAAATCAACAGATATTGTATCCATTAATGATTTGGCAGGGTGATCATCCCGAAAGAAATACGCAGAACGGTGCGATTGCAGGACGGCGCCCCTCACTGAAAACATTGACACAGGATATTCGGTTCTGCATGAGCGTGGAATCAGCGAAGGAACGGCACATCGGAAAGTGATCTGTATAGAGAAGCAGCCGCCCGCGGGCGCCTCCTCAGCCTGTCCGCAAAGCGCCTCTGCGAAAGCAAGCAGAAACGACATGTTCTATCCGGTAACCGCATTCATGCTCAAGACCGCAGACTATTTCGCACATGCCGTTCTTTTTTTCTTCGACCCCAGTGCAGCAGTTTTTTCAGTATGTGCAATCAAGGTTGAGCGTGGCTCGAGAACAATCAGATCAGAATAATTATCGACGGGCTTATGAATGATACGATCATACTTGTTCATATTCTGCCTCCTGATGTAATAAGGACCTGCAGCTGTCCTTTTATCATGCTCCTACAAAAGAGACGGTATAATGGATTCGGTTAATCATATTTTCCGGAAAATGCGGAATTATGTCAACAGTCTCATTTGCATATTTTGCGGGAGTCCCTCAATATCATTCCGTCGCGGCGGATCCCCACCAAGACACCTTTTTTTCAGACCAACAGAAACCGCCCGGCTTCGCGCCGGGCATTTCTGTTGTGATGCGTCATTCAACGCCGATCAGCTCTTCGCCGTTGTCATAGAGCGCCCCGTTGATTTCCGACAGATCATAGATTCCGCGGCTGATATAATACTCCACGACAATATCGAATCTGCTGCTGTGCGAAAAGGTAAAGCCGGCAGTCCGCAGCAGATCGTTTGTGTCAGACAGACTGAGCTGCAGGGCGATCGCAAACGCAAGCACGGTTTTCTTTTTCGGACGGTAATTCCGGTCTGCGCGGATTTTCGCAAAATGCTGGCGGGAAACACATGCCCGCTTATAGCACTCTGCATCGGAAAGACCCGCGCGGTCGATCAATCGAAGCAGCATTTCCGAGAAGGTTTCCGTCGGCTCTGCAAGGAGCTCTGCGAGCTGTGCTGTCGGCGAAACCTGCTTGATCCCTCCTGCAATACCGGGGATTACCTTTCCGATTGCGCGCTGCAGCCGCATAAAACGCCGCAGGTCTTCGGAACGGTCTGCCGCACCGGTCTTGGGCGTGATCAGATATACCAGCATCCGTTCAGCAAGCGGCTCGGAAAGCAACACCTCGCTGAATCCCGGAAGCAAATTCCGATCGCGCAGCGCAAATGCGACCCGTTTGCATCTGCGCTTTTTTGCGCCTTCAAGCTGATTCCTGACAAACAGCGCACAGTCCTCCGTCATATCGGTGCGAATGACCGTATCGCAGGCAAACTGCTCCGCATCTGTCTGAAGATAATACAGCGGCATGCGCCCGCCCCCCTTTCCGATTCATTCTTATTGTAGCATATCCGGCAAAGATTGTCAACGAAAAACGCTGACTGCAAAAATGTCACCTGCAGGTTGACCACCGCAGCGGACAGTTCGGGTATAATCATATCAATCACAGGGAACAGGAGGCGAACAGCATGACGGAGAACCGGTTTTATCGCGTGGAGTATCTGGGGAAAACATACGAATTTGCGTTCCGTTATGAGAGCGGCAGAGAGGACGGCTTCCGCGCCTATATTCTGAAAGCGCCGGGCTACGGGTTCCGCTCGTCCAGTCTCAGCGCGACACACCGCCGCAAGGATGACAGCGGACATTATATCTGCTGGAGCGAGCGCATCCGCTCAAAAAGCAGCATGGACGCCGTGACAGCGCTCTGGTGCAAAGCCACTGTCATGTATATCGTGCACGGCGGGAAATCGCTGGATGCCTATGCAGAAAAGCTGATGAAGGCGTGAAAACGGTCGTATCCGCATCTGCGGTATGATAAACCATCAAAAGGAGGAAGTGCTATGAAACAGATTTCGTATGCGGCATCCATGGGCGGCGAGTCTCTCCCGACGGGGACCTTCCACGGCGGTGAGTCTCTCCCGACCGGGACATTCCACGGCGGCGAATCGCTCCCGACCGGGACCTTCCACTTTCTCTCTCCGTCTGACCGCGGGGAGAAAAAGCACCGGAATGACAGCGCAGGCGAAACAGAGGGCGGCGATGCACCGCCCTCCGGCGCGCTTCCGCTCCGTGTCAGCAAAGAGGTGCTCGACCGGATTCTTCGGACGCTCGGCTCCATGCCGCCGGAACAGGGCGGTGCGCTGGGCGCTGACCGTCAGACCGGAATCATCACACAGTTCTATTTTGACCAGAGCAGCCGCCGCACCGCAGGCACCTATTCCCCGGACAGCGCCAAGGTGACAAAGATCATCGAACAATGGAAGTCGCAGGGAATCCGCTTCTGCGGCATGATCCATTCGCATCCAATCAGCGGCGGACCGAGCGAGGGAGACCGCAGCTATGCGGAGCGGATCCTCCGCGCCATGCCGGAAACGCTTGGCGGGAAAATGTTCCTCCCGATCGTGACGCGCGATACGGTCAGAAAAACGGTCTCGGTGCATGCGTTTCTCGCAAGACTGGGCAAAAAGGGGCGAGCGGAGATTCTCCCGACCGATTTTTATGCGGATGACCGGAAAATCGCAGAACCAATCAGTACGGTCGATCTCTTTCGCCCGGCAGCAGAAGCTCCGCAGCAGAAGCCGGTTGAAACGCCCGCGATCACCTGCGTTCCGGTCAGCAAGCCGGTTCCGGCGATCTTTCAGCGCAATGCGTCGATTCTTCCCTTTGAGGCGCTTTCCCGCCGCACGGTCGTTGTCATCGGCTGCGGCGGTGCGCGCGGCTTCTGCGAATCGCTCGCCAGGAGCGCGGTCGGACGCTTCGTGCTGGTGGACGGCGATACGGTCAGTGAATCGAATATTGCAACGCAGGGCACCTATACTGACGAGATTGGCAGATACAAGACAGAGGTGATCGCCGAGACCCTGCGCCGAATCAATCCCGATGTGCAGGTCACGGAACTGCGCCGCTTCCTTGACGATTCGCTCACGGACAGCGCACTGGAAGAAGCAATCGGAGCAGAACAGCTTCTGCACCGACCGGAGGAGATTTTGCTCTGCGGCTGCACGGACAATTTCGCGGCACAGGACAGAACGGTGAAGCTGGCGCTCAAATGGGGCGTGCCGTATCTTGCCGCGCAGCTCTATGCGGAGGGGCGCGGCGGTGAGGTGCTGTTCACCTATCCCGGACTGACGGCAGCCTGCCCGCGCTGTATGCTGTCCTCGCGCTATCAGGCGTATGCAGACGGCGCGGCAGAGACGGTCACAAGCGAGGGCGCGCCGATTTACGGCACGGAGCGTGTCAACGCGCTAAAATCGCATCTGGCGCTTTCCATGCTGCTCTGCGGAACAGAAAGCCGTATCGGCAAAGAGCTGACGCAGCTCTGCGACCGGAATCTCGTGCTTCTGTCGTTCACGGGAGACTGCGGGGAGCGGCTCGGCATCACGGCATTCCGCCGCAATCTGGAGGGGCTCGACGCAGAACAGCGCGCGGCATTCCCGACGGAACAGACGGTCTGGCTCGCACAGAAGCCGGACCGCCCCGAAAACGGCTATCCGTTCTGCCCGTACTGCGGCGGAACAGGCGACCTGCGCAATGTCAAAGGTCTGATCGCCGATACCCGTCAGCCGTACAGTCTGTCCGCGCTGATCGCGGCGGTGCAGCCGCGTACAGCACCCGCCGCAGAAAGGATGGGGACGCATGAAATTCACGGAGATTCTTGATCCGCAGCGGACGCCCGACGCAGAGTTTGCGTATCTCGAATCTGAACTGCAGCGCGGCACGGCAAAGCTGTTTTCGGTTGAGCTGCCGGATAGCTGTGAACCCGATCACACCGGATTCGCAGTCTGTTATGCGTGCGGGATGTACCGCATGCGCTTCACGGACGAAATACGCTATTCCGGCGCCGATGCGCAGTTCCGCGCGCTCTGCACCGGCGAAGAAAAGCGCTTCCCGACCATTGAGGAGATGATGGAATATCTGCGCGGCATCCGTCTTGCGGACGAAGACGGCGAATCGGAACCGCTTCCTCGCCGGGAAATGCCGGAGACGGAACGGGAGGCACTGACGCTTTCCGACCCTGCAAGGCGGTCGGTGCGCATGCTCGACCCGGAGCGGCTGCTCCGCGATGTCACGGCGGTTGTGCGCGGACAGGACAGCGCGGTCAGTGCCGTTGTGCGGTATGCCTGCGCGGCAGCTGCAAAATCCTGTCCGCTGCGGCCATGCAGCATTCTGATCGCGGGTGAAACGGGTCAGGGCAAGACGCTGCTCGGCAAAACGCTTGCGCAGGCGATGAACTGTCAGATCACAGACCGCGCAAAGCACTACGGAACGATCACGGTGCAGTGCAACGAGCTGACGGAGAATCACGATGTTTCCCGCCTGACCGGCGCATCGCCGAATTATGTCGGCTACGGGGACGAAAACCTGCTGTCGCCGGTCGCCGAAAATCCGTATCAGGTCATCGTGTTCGACGAGATCGAGAAGGCGGCGCCGCGTGTGCTGGATGTGCTGATGGGTGTGCTGGACTGCGGCGAGATCATGCTGTCAAAGCCGATCGACGGGCGTTCCGTATTGGATATGCGGCACTGCTTTCTGCTCTTCACGACCAATGTCAAGCTGGAAAGAGCGCAGCAGAAACCGGTGATCGGCTTTTGCAGCACAGCGCCCGACGCAAAGCAGGAGCCCGCCGATCTCAGCACGGTTTACCGGAATGCGCTGGTCGCCCGCGGCATGCGCAGAGAGATCGCGGCACGCTTCACGGATATTATCCGCTTTGAAAAGCTGAACGAGCAGTCGCTGATCGATATTATTCTGCAGGCGATTCAGAGCTGCGCGTCGGAATACGGCTTCCGGATCGGATATGTCTGCCCGGAGATCGTGCAGGCGCTGTATGATCAGATCGACGCGGACGGCTTCGGCGCACGCATGGTCAACCGCGCGGTCTCAGGTCGGTTTGATCTGTATTTTGCGTCGCATGAGGCTGCGGGGAGCGGCTTGCGCTGGAATCTGTCAGGCGCCCCGGAAGCACCGGTTTTGCAGAAGGCAGATGAATAGGATTCGGAGCGCTTTTATTGGCTGATACACCCAGTCACCGAATACGGCAAATCAGCAAAAACGGAGTCTGCGGGGCTCCGTTTTTGGTGTGGCTGATTCAGTGGAAGGTTTGGCTCTTTTTTAAGGAACCACTGATTAAATCCCGCCTGACGGCTTGGCACGCAATCTGCTTGCATATTTTCCGTCATCTTGCACGAAAACTCCTTGCTGGGCGCCAGCCCAGCGGCGTCGTTTTCATACAATCTGACGAATAATCTGACTGCGCATCTTGCGCACCAGATTTAATCAGTGATTCCTTAACTTATTGCATTTCCAGCGCTTTCTTCGCAAGGTCTCTTCTCTGGGCATATTCCGGCACCTCGGGGTACTGCTCCGCGGTCCCTGCGTCGATCTGTGTTTCCTTTGCGAGCAGATAATCACGCAGCAGTCTCACATCTGCGGCATCGACACTGCCGTCCGCGTTGACGTCGCCGGGCTCTGTCAGATGCGGCGTGCCGTAAAAGGCGAGCTCCGCGATATTGCAGCAGTATACATCATCGTGATTGACATTGTTCTGCGGCGCGCCGTCCGGCACGCTGCAGCGCACATAGCGCCCGACCGCCGAAACATCTGCAACATGCATTCCGAAGCCCGGAATTTCCGAAATCGTATAGACCGTCTGCCAGCTCACGCCGTCTGCCGACACCTCAAAGCGGGCATCGACACAGCGGTTTTCATAGCCCCTGCGCGGGCAAAAGGCAAATGCGGAAAAATCATAGACCACACCGAGATCAGCCATTGCGCAGCCGCTTCCGACTCCGTCAAAATAGGTATTGAGATTCCCGTCAAACGCATTGCGGTATGATACCGTCTCATCACCGCGCCACGCCTTTGAACCCGACAGCACCGCGCCGGAAAGATCGATCCGGTCTTCACGGTTCAGGTTGGAGCCGGCGCCGTCGATCAGATAGGTCGTGATCGAATTCGGCGCGAGCGAGGCGTTCAGCTTTCCGCCGGTGACAGCCGCCGTTCCTGCATCTGCCCAGTTTTCGGTCTGACTCGTGCGGATGATCTTCGCATCGGAAAAGCTGCCTGTAAATTCAGAAAGATCATATTGCAGCTCGGCTGTGCTGCCGGAGGTGTTGTAAGCGATAATGACAAGCTGCTTCTGCTCCGGATCATATGCCGCCAATGTGTTTCCTGCGGTATCGGGCATCAGCATTCCCGGTCGGATATGGCGCGTATACTGCCCGAACGCATAGTATTTCTTGGAGAGAATGATCGTATTCCGGTCGTGGTCGACGACTGCCGTGCCCCGGAAGTTGCCGTTGATATCCGGCATTCCGGAATTCTTTTTTCCGTTGTAACCCGCCGCGCAGACATGACTGTCGATCACCTGCCGGAGAATCCATGCGCTTGCCTGCATGTCACTGCGGTCTGCCGTGATATGCTCCGCGAGCCGGAGACCCGCGCCCATTGCGCCCGCATTGCTGCCGGAGGTCCCTTTTCCGTCAAATTCGCTCATCCAGAGATTTTTCCCGGCGGAAACTGCGGCATTTTTCAGCTCTGTCCGTTTCACGCCGCTGTAGCCATGCGTGTCGATGCGGGAAAGTGCAGCCTTTGCCTTAGGAGAAAACGCATTCCATTCGTCAAGCTGCAGGTCGATCGAGGTCTCGTCCGAGGCGCAGATGACCGTATTCTGCATGCCGCGCTCAGCGAGGGCTTTTTTTAGCTCGAGGACGATTCTGCTCTGCGAATCTCCCATGCTGAAGCGGCAGCCCTCCTGCTTGTTGCTCATCGCACGCCAGTAGAAGGTGTGCGGTTCGTTCATCGGCTCAACGCTTTGAATCTGGATGCCCCATGCATTCTGATAATGCGCGCAGACTTCCGCGAGATATGCCGCAAATGCCGGATAGCTGTCATCGCGCAGATTGTTTTTGCCCGGATCGTTCGCGCCGGACGAGCAGCCGCTGTTTGTCATGTAATACGGCGGCGAATTGGAGAACATCTCGACGATCGCATCATCTCCGGCAGCTTCCGCACATCGTTTCAGCACATTTCGCTGCGCGGCATCCGCGTTCCAGTCATAGACGGCTTTTCCGTTCTCGATGCGGGTATAGCCGGGCATATTGGAATCCGTCCGCGTGATGTGGTCGTGCGTCGGATCGTCACCGCCGCCGATGTTGAAGCGTGCGATATTCAGGCGCAGACCGTTCTCGCCGTAAAACGCATCTGCCGCCTGCTGCGAGAGCGAATCCGAATAGCCGATGCGGTTTGCCCACCAGCAGAGCGATGTGCCCCAGCCCTCAAACACACCGTCATTGACCGTGTGAACGCGGTACGGCGACAGCGTCACGGTATTTGCCGCATGCACCTGTGGCAGAACCGCACCGGCACTTTGCAGAAACACAGCACATGCCAGCGCTGCCGACACAAGCCCGGAAAAAACTGAATGTTTCATTTTTGCACCTCCGAATATGCAGGAACTGCATGGTTTTTCTGTATTCAGTATAGCACAGCGCGCGGCAGGATACAATCAAGGAAACCGACAATCTGTCTGCAATCGGAACAGCTTCGGCGTCGGTTTTTCCGCATTCGCAGATTTCTGTGAGACATGTATCAGAAATTCTGATATTCTGTCAGCAAACTGAACATCTGCTATTGACAAACGCTTTGCGACCTGTTATTCTGGATCTGACGGAGGTGGTGCAGCATGCGCAGAAAGCTGATCGGCGTGATCTCGACACAAACGGCTTTTTCCGAGCAGAGCGATATCATCCGCGGCATCATCGCGGAGGCATTTGTTCACAATACGGACATTGCCGTGATCTCAAATATCTATCACCCGGCATACGACGATTTTGCGCTGAATGCGGAAAACGACATCTACCGGCTGCTGCTTTCGCCCGATCTCGATGCGCTGATTCTGATCACGGAGCCCTTTGCAGACCCCGCACAGCGCAGCCGTATCGCAGAATTAATCCGCATCAGACCGGAGATACCGATGGTCGCGGTCGGCTCGGATGTGTCGCGCTTTGATCTTCCGAACTGCCTGATGCTCAATACCAGCGATGAAAACGACATTGCCGATGTGACCGCGCATCTGATTGCCGGACACGGCTTTACGGAGATCGACATTCTGACCGGTCCCGATACGATGACGGTTTCGCATCACCGCGTCGCCGGATACCGCAGAGCGTTGGAGCAGAACGGCATTCCGTTTGATGAATCGCGCGTGATCTACGGCGATTTCTGGCTGAATTCCGGTCAGATGCTTGCAGAACAGTATCTCAGCGGCAGACGCAGAATGCCGCAGGCGGTCGTCTGCACCAATGACTATATGGCATTCGGTCTGATTGACACGCTTTCCAAGGCGAATGTGCGCATCCCGGAGGAGCTGACCGTCATCGGCTACGAATATGCGCAGGCAAGGCATCTGCACAAACCGATTCTGACGACCTATCAGCGCAACCGTCCCGCGCTCGGCAAGGCGGCTGTGCAGATTCTGCTGCACAAGCTCAGAGAGGGCGTCTACAGCAGCTTTTCGCCGCCGCAGGGCACGGTCATCCCGGGCAATACCTGCGCCTGCGGCGTCTGCGCGCCGGCATTCACGGAGGAGCTCGAGGCGGTGCGCGCCCGCGCCGACAATGAATTACTGCATCTGCACAGCCGCCTCGAGCTGAGGCTGATCGAGGCAAAAAGCATGGAGGATTTCCGGCTCGCATTCATCGGACAGGAATTCCTGCTCCGCAATGTGCAGGAAATGCACCTGTGCCTGTATGCCAACTGGTATACGGAGGAGGAACCGCGTGAAAATGTGGTCTCGTATCCGGTGTATTCCGAAACGCACGAAAGCCAGTCGCGCATTTTTCCGTTTGCCGCTTTGCGGGAGATCATCGGGAAATGCAGACATCCGGCAGCATATTTTTATACGCCGCTGTTTTTCAGCGATCACCCGCGCGGCTATGTGGTGCTGCGCTATGACATCCCGACGACCTATGACCCGGTGTTCCGGAACTGGGTCAAGGCGGTGTATAACGCGCTCGAATTTCTGCGCATGAAAAACGATATCCAGTCGCTGCTTGCCTGTCAGAATCTCTCGGAATATCACGACACCCTGACCGGGCTCTTTAACCGCAAGGGCTTCTCTCACGCGCTGCATCTGGAAATCGGGGAGAAAAAGCCTTCGGTGTTCTGCATCTGCCTGCAAACCGGTCTGCGGCATGACCGCCTCGCACTGGAGAGCAAGCTGCCGGAATCCGCCGCGGCAAAATCGCTTGCGCAGATTCTGAATCTGATCGGCAGAGAACGGCTGGTGACGGCACGCATTTCCGATCAGCGCTATGTGCTCGCAGCAATCAATTTACCGAAGCAAATGCAGCGTGTCCTGACCGATCGCCTTCACGCTCTGCTTCTGCGTGACGCAGACTGCTTTCGGATGAACGGCGTCAGCGGCTATGCAGTCGTCACACATGAAACGCCGGTTTATCAGAGCAGCACGGCGCTGCTGCAGGCGGTCGAGCAGGCAATGGAGGAACAGCTCATTCGTCTGCACGGCATCAGCCAGAGTGCGCATTTCGAGGCGTTTTGTTCGGCGCGCGATCTGGTATACGCGCTCGGTCAACCGGTGCAGGATATTGCCGTGCTGTGCCGCAGCTTCACGTTTTCCGACGGACATTTCCGGCGCATGTATAAAGCGATGTTCGGGCTGAGCTTTCATCAGGATGTGATCCGGCGGCGCGTGCTGCATTCGATCGCACTGCTGATCACCACAGAGCTCGATCTTTCAGCGGTCTGTCAGCGCTGCGGGTATGAGAATTACAGCTATTTCATGAGCCAGTTTCACGCTTTCACAGGCATGACACCGAATCAGTACCGCAGAATCATCTCCGCGCATACATAAAAAGAAGCGGCACCGTTTGCGATGCCGCTTCTTCTGTTATTTCCCGAGCAGATAATCCCGGATGCCCTTTGCATCTGCCGCATTGAGATCGCCGTTTCCGTCGTAGTCTGCGTTGGAGCGCCCGAGCGGCGTCAGAATGCTCTCGTCGCCGATCAGCATCACACGCTTTGCGAGGGTCAGGTCGCGCGCGTCGATCTGTCCGTCGCAGTTTGCATCGCCCTTGATTCCAGTGAACACGAAGGAATCCACATTCAGCAGATAATCGCTGCCGCCCTTGAACACAAGGCAGATATCCTGTACATCACTGACGTCCCCCAGCTTGCAGGTGAAGGTTTCATATTCCTGCCAGCCGCCGGTATTCGGTATCTCACAGCTTCCGAGCAGTTTTCCGGTCGGCGATCCGATGCGGATTTCGATTGTTCCGCTTTCCGTGTTGCTTGCCTCCTGCACAGAAAAGCCCGCTGCACCGGATGCAAAATCCAGCGTGCGGTAAACCGCATAGGAGCCGTCGCGGATGAAGCCGAGATTTGCCGTGCCGTCGTCCTTTCGCTCGATCTGCGCATCGCTGACAAAGCTGTATGCCTCCGCCTGCTGCATCACAAATGCGCTTTTTTTCATCCGCATTGCAGGTCTTGGAATCAACATAATTCGTGCGTACAGTCGTCAGAATCAGAACCTCATCGGCGCCGCTGACCTGAATTCTGCCGTTTGCCGCGGACACTGTGCCGCCCTTCGGAATCAGCTTTGTCCGCGCCGAGAAATACACTGCGCCGGCAACGCCGCAGTCGCTGTCGCCGTGTCCGTTTGCAACAAGCGTGTCATTGCCGTCCGTGACGCCGCCTCCGCCGAGAATATCGGCATAATACGCGGAAAATGACACACTGCCGCCCGTATTGCAGCGAATGCGCGTCACCATGACCTGATCGGGATTGCTGATAAAGGTCTCGCGGGTAAACTGCTTTCCGCCGGTCGTGTAGGTCGAGGAGGCGACCGCATCGTTGAGGTCAAGCTGACGGGAATAGCCGGACACATCCTTATGCCCGAAATCGAGCTTGAGCATACCGACCTTCTGATATTTCGCCTGTCCGCCGCCGATCATGCTGTCATAGCGCATGACGAGGTCATCGTCGTGAAAGACGGCTGCCGCGCTGACCGGCGTATGCGGTGCATACGGTGCGGCGGAAAGCATCGGCAGCATGATCGCCGCCATGAATACGGCAAGCAGCTTCTGTTTGGTACGTTTTCGCATTTTCATAACCACCTGTATCTGATTCGGATTCCTGCCCGAAAGCGGAGAAGATTCCGCTATTCTGATTATAGAGTTCCGAACCGGAAAAAGCAATCAGCAAACCGGCTTTTCTGTCAGGAAAATGAACATCTGCCGCAGAGAAAACATGTTCATTTTTCAAACAGAATATGAGCATTCCTGATACATCCAAGTGGAACAGCATCAGCGCCAAGCAAAACGAATTCAATTCGCTGTATCCGGCGGAGTATAACGGAAACTGCTATGTCGGCAGAAATGACAACACATGGATCGCCTATAACAACAATAAAAACGGCAGCAACTGCGGGGCAGTCTTTGATCTGAAATACAATTCCTGCAAGAGTGTCGATGTCAATTTCAACGCCTACGGAAATGCGCTGATTCACGAGTATAACGACCGCATTGAGATCTACGCGAACAACTACGGCGAGAAGCACCCGACCGAGCTGCGGACGGACACCTTCAAAATCTCCGGCTGCTCCGGTGAGCCGTCCTTCACTGCAAAGGACAGAGGCGTCGGGCAGGTCAAGAGCCAGATTTCCGCTTCATACAGCAACGGAACATTCACGGTCACGCTGCGGCACAACCAGTTCTGACACGGCAGTGAAGGTGAGCAGGGGAGCGACTGCGGGACGGCATATCAGAAAACAGACCGAAAGAGAACCGCCGTCTGCGTTGCATTGCAGGCGGCGGTTTCATCTCGGTCATACCCATTCGTGATTGAATTTTATATAGATGCGCTTGAGAATCTGTGCGAGAACCGTATAAACGATCATGAGTCCGGCAAGCCAGAGCCCGAAGGACGGCACCATGACCGGCAGATCAAAGATGTTTGCGATCGCCGTGAAGCCGATCAGCAGCGTGACAATGACAACTGCCAGTGTCGAAAGACTGAGCTGTTTGGACGCCCGATCCTGAATAAACGGAATCTTCGGCGTGCGGATGGTGTGAATCACCACCGTTTGCGAAATCACGCCGAACATAAACCAGCCGTTCTGGAAGAATCCCGCTGCAGAATCATTGTTGAAGCGGTAAATGAACCACAGCACAAGGAAGCAGAGCACATCCAGCACGGTGCTGAGCAAGCCGAAAATCACCATGAACTTTTTGATTCCGGCGATGTTCCACTTTTTCGGCAGCCGGATGCTCTCCGCCTCGACATGGTCAAACGGCATACCGAGCTGTGCGAAATCGTTGAGGATATTCTGCACAAGAATGTGGATCGGCAGCAGCGGCAGGAACGGCAGGAAGATACTTGCAATCAGCACCGAGAACATATTTCCGAAATTGCCGCTGACCGACATTTTCAGATATTTCGTCATATTTGCGAAGGTGCGGCGCCCCTCGATCACGCCCTCATCGAGCACATTGAGGTCCTTTTCCAGCAGGATGATATCCGCGACCTCCTTTGCAATATCGACCGCCGTATCTACCGAAATGCCGACATCCGCCTGCTTGAGCGGCAGGCTGTCGTTGATGCCGTCGCCCATGTAGCCGACCGTGTGACCGTTTGTCTGGAATGCCTTGACGACGCGCTGCTTCTGATACGGCGACAGCTTGGAATAGATATGGCATTTCTCGGCGGAGACAAGTAATTCCTCGTCGGACATCGCTTCGACCTGTGCGCCGGTCAGCGTGTATTCGGTCGGAATGCCGAGCCGCCCGCAGATGTTGACTGCAACGCCCTCGGTATCGCCGGTCAGAACGACGGTGCGCACGCCGTTCTTCTGCAGTGCGGCGATCGCAGATTCCGCAGAGGGCTTCGGCGGGTCAAGGAATCCGACAAATCCGATCAGAACCATATCGCTTTCATCGTCCACGCCGAAATGCGCAATATCGTGAATTTCATTTTTCTGCGCAACTGCGATCACGCGGATGCCTTCGAGGTTGTTCTCTGTTGCGATCTTCTGTGCATTGTCGATCAGCTCCTGCGTGATCGGCTTGACCTCGCCGTCTATTTCGATATATCCGCAGATCGAGAGAATTTCCTCGACCGCGCCCTTTGTCACCAGCTGACGCTTGCCGTTTTTGTCATGCAGCACCACGCTCATGCGGCGGCGGCTGAAATCAAACGGAATCTCATCCTCGCGGACATAGGTCTCTTTCAGATAGGAAAGCTCCTCTTTTTCCGCGCGGCTGATGATCGCCACATCCATGAGATTTTTGAGTCCGGTCTGGAAATAGCTGTTCAGAAAGGCGTGGCGCAGCACGCGCTTGTCCTCGCGCCCGAGCACATCCATGTATTTTTCGAGCACGATCTCATCCTGCGTCAGTGTGCCGGTCTTGTCCGTGCAGAGAATGTCCATTTCGCCGAAGGTCTGGATCGCGCCGAGCCGCTTGACAATTGTCTGCTTTTTCGACATATTGACAGCGCCCTTTGCAAGCGACGAGGTCATGATGACCGGCAGCATTTCCGGCATCAGACCGACCGCGATCGTGATGCCGAACATCAGCGAATCGAGCCAGTTGCCCTTTGTGATGAAATTCGCGATAAAAATGACCGGCACCATGACGACCATGAATTTGATGAGCAGGCTGCTGATCGAATCAATGTTCCGGTCGAAGCTGCTCTTTTCCTGATAGGTATTCAGGCTTTTTGCCATGCTGCCGAGATAGGTCCGGTTTCCGGTCGTCAGAATGACCGCCTTTGCGCTTCCTGAAACAATATTGCTGCCCATGAAGCCGATGTTGTCCAGCTCGGTGATATCGTCGCCCTCCGGGTCGGGACCTGCAAATTTCTCGACCGGCTGACTTTCGCCGGTCAGCTGCGACTGGTCGGTGAACAGGTCTTTTGTCTCAATAAAGCGCACATCGCCGGGGAGCATGTCACCGGACGCGAGCTTGACCACATCACCCGGCACGACCTCCTCGATGCTGATTTCCATTGTACTGCCGTTGCGGATAACATCAATTTTGTTTGTGATCATGTTCTGCAGCTTTTGTGCGGCGCTGTTCGATTTTTCCTCCTGCACAAACGAGATGACCGCAGAAACGGCGACCACAAAAATCAGCATCAGAAATGTTGCCCAGCTCGGTTCGGGCGAAATGATCACATCCGTGACCAGCGTCACGCCTGCGACGATCATCAGCACAATATTGAACGGGTTGATGATCGCGCCCCAGATGCGCTTCAGGAGACTGTTGTCACTTCCGGTGTCGATGATGTTTCTGCCGTATTCCTCGAGACGGTCTGCGGCTTCGACCTGATTCAAGCCCTCCGCATCCGTATTGAGCATCTGGAACAGCGCTTCGTCGGAGAGCTTTGCGATGTCCGCAAGCTCTTTCTCCGCCGCGCGCTTCTTCTCGATGTTGTCTTTTGCCATCGTGTACCTCCTTGAATGCGTATGTATCAGCCATTTGTTCAGCACAAAGAAAACTGTTTAAATTATATCAAATATCTTTTGATATGTCAACATGGTATTTCGGCGGATTCGATTGGATCACTCGGAAGGACAACAGACAGCGACCGCCGCCCGCGTTGTATTGCAGGCGGCGCGTTCTGTCAATGGATCCGGTTTCTGTCACTGCAAACGCTGTCTGCCGGCAGTAAACCTGACTGGTATACGGTTTCCCGGACAATACCGCTTTGACCACCGCAGACGCGCCCGTGAGCTTTTTGCGGTCGTCTGCGCCGATTCTGTCCGACATTTCCGAATCGTTCAGAACCTCATCGGAAAGAAATCCGATGAATTGCTCCGTCGAGAGCCGCCAGCCGGCAGTGTCGCCGTTTTTGTATGTATAGAGCAGAGAAAGCTGCCGTGCCTGACCGGCATCCATGCCTGTCAGCTCAGCCAGACGCGCTTCATCCAGCGCTTTATCTGCCATAACCGCATCCGTGATGCTTTTCAGCAGACCGATCTTTTCCGGCATGGAAGCGTCTGCCAGTGCAGAAAGGCTTTTCTGATTGCTGCTCAGAAATGCGACGATCTCCGCCGGTGTAATTTCCCATTCTGCGTTCTGCGATTCCTTCAGCGCATAGAGCAGCTTCAACGTATCGGCATCCATGGAACAGGCTCTCATCCGGGTCAATATCCCGCTTTTTGCCGATGCTCATGCCGTCGGAGAGGTCGTTGATCGCATCGACCATATCAGCAGCAGTGTGCTGCTTTCCAACAGGTATTGTTCAGATCAAGACACTGCAGATTACTCCGCAGATGCGGCTGAATTCCGACGACAATCCCGATTCGGCCAGAATCGGAGGAACGCTGAACGGTGCGGCTGCGGGACGGCGACACTGTACAGAAAGCATTGACACGGGAATTGTTGTTTCTGCGTGGGCGTTGAATCTGCGAAGGAGCGGTACATCGGAAAGTGAACTGTATAGAGAAGCAGCCGTCCGCGGGCGGCTGTATCTCCATTGCATAGAATCCTACTCCCGCGCATACACTGCACCAAAAACAAACTGCGAGGTGCAATATGAAACAGTTTCTCAAAAAAAACACGCTTAAAGCGGCATTGGTCGCAGGTCTGCTCACGCTATCGGCGGGCGGCATGATGCTCTCCGCACATCTGACAAAAGCTCACGACCCTGACGTGGTACAGACCGTCGGTTACGCATCTGCGCCGGTGATCGTGCTCGATGCCGGGCATGGCGAATCATCTTAAACTAGTTTTTGAAACGGTAGTCAGGGCGAGCAGGGGAGCGGCTGGTGACCAGAATACCGAAACATGGATATATGAACACGAATGAGGGAGCCGAAGCTCCCTCATTCGTTTTGTGTTATTTGACAGTCAGCTGTGCCGCGTCGGAGGTAGCCTTCGCACCGTTTCCGTCGGTGATGATGCAGCGGTACTGCCAGTTGTTGTAGGTCGATTTTGCATTGATCGTCAGTGTATCGGTGGTCGCGCCGGATGCGCCGGAATTCTTCCAGCCGGAGCCGGAGTTGTACTGCCACTGATAGGTGAGATTCAGACCGGTCGCCTTCACGGTGAATTTCGCTGCGGTGCCGGACGCTGCCTCAATGTTTGCGGGCTGTGCGGTGATCTTTGTTTTGACCTTAAACTTTGCGACGGCGGAGGTTGTTGTTTTGCCGTTTGCATCGGTGATGACGCACCGGAACTGCCAGTTATTGTATGTTGTCTTGCCGTAGATTGTCAGCTCGGCGGTCTTATTGCCGGATGCGCCGCTGTTCTTCCAGCCGTCGCCGGAATTGTACTGCCACTGATATTTCAGCCCGACACCGGTCGCTTTGACGGTGAACTTCGCTGCTTCATTGATCGCTGCGGAGGTGTCGGCGGGCTGCGCGGTGATCGCGGTCCTGATCTTCAGCGTTGTAACAGAAGAGGTTGCTGTTGCGCCGTTCGCGTCGGTGATGACACAGCTGTACTTCCAGCCGTTGTAGGTCGTTTTTGCGTTGATGGAGAGCGTTGCGGTGGTTGCGCCGGACGCACCGGAATTTTTCCAGCCCTCGCCGGAATTGTACTGCCACTGATATTTCAGCCCTGCGCCGGTCGCCTTGACGGTGAACTTTGCGGCTTCGTTGATCGCGGCGGAAGTATCTGTCGGCTGTGCGGTAACGGTGGTGTTGACCGTGAGCTTTGCTGCGGAGGAGATCGTCTTTGCGCCGTTTGCGTCGGTGATGACGCAGCGGTACTGGTAGTTGTTGTAGCCGGCAGCCGTGTTGATCGTCAGGGTGTTGGTCTTGGAGCCGGTGCCGTTGGAGGTCTTCCAGCCTTCGCCCTTGTTGTACTGCCATTGGTAGGTGAGCCCTGCGCCGGTCGCGGTGACCGTGAACTTCGCCTGCTCTCCGATTGCCTTGCTGAGATTTGCGGGCTGTGCGGTGATCGTGGTTTTGACCTTGAGGGTCGCGGCTTCGGAGGTCAGAACGGTACCGTTTCCTGCGGTGACGATGCAGCGGTACTGATAGCCGTTGTAGTCAGCCGCGGTATTGATCGTGAGGGTATTGGTCTTCGATCCGGTACCGTTCGAGGTCTTCCAGCCGTCGCCCTTGTTGTACTGCCACTGATAAGTGAGACCGATGCCCGTTGCGGTCACGGTGAATTTCGCCTGTGTGCCGATTGCTTTGGTGAGGCTTGCGGGCTGTGCGGTGATGCCGGTTCTGACAAGAAGCACAGCCTCCACCGACGGGATTTCATTACCGTTGGCGGCGGTGAGCATGCAGCGGTATTTGCACCCGTTATTCGCTTCTGAGACAGTGACGCTCAGCGTATCGGTCTCAGCGCCGTTGTCGCCGGAGTTCTGCCAGCCGTCGCCTGCGTTGTACTGCCACTGATAGGTGTAGCCGGAGCCGGGCGATGTGACCTTAAAACTGACGGTGCTGCCGATCGTGCCGGTCACGGTTTCTGCAGCCAGACCGGGCAGGATCGAGAAGGTCGTTGTGACGTTGCCGGCATATCTGCCCTTGCCCTCAATGATCAGATAGGCGTTGTTCATGCTCAGATTGGTATTGTTTACATAGCGCGTTGTGTAATCGGTGCCGTTGACGAGCACATTCTCGCCGTCCTTGACGGTCAGATAGCTGTCCATGCTCACGGAGCTGCCCGTGTAGCCGGCTGCGGACTGCGTCAGTGTGACCATATCCGCAGTCAGGGCAATGGTGGTGTCGATCGTCAGCGAACTGAGCGTATTATAAGTCACATCCTGGATCTCGCCGTTGTTCAGGACTGCGCCGTTGGGATATGCCACGCGGCAGCCGGAAAGCGTGATGCCGCCGATGAAACCGGTGATTGCCGGCGTGTTTTCGGGGGCTGTGATCCTGAGCACGGAATCAATGAACTCCATGCTCGAATCCGTGTGCATGTAGGTCGAGCCGAGCAGGCAGCTTGCACCCGCTGTGCTGATTTCGACGTCCATACTCTGGAACTTCAGCTTGCTGCGGCTGACGCGGATGGCATTACCTCCGTCGGTGCTGGACTGTGTCAGCTTCAGCTTGCTGCTGCCCATGATCGTCGTGTCCGCATTTTCTGCCGTGATGATGTTCACCGGTTCGCTGCAGCTCAGCTCCGAATCCTGCGTAACGAGGATCGTCAGACCGGGTATTTGGTTTAAGATGATGCTGTCGCAGCCGGTGCTGCTGTAGCTGCCGTTGATCATCAGTGTGTTGGAGCTTGGATTATAGCTGAACACGCCATTGTTCAGGATATCGTTGTTTCCGAGAACATCTTCCTTGTTTTCTCCGGTCACCTGCACGCCCGCGACCCAGAGATCAAAGGTTATGAAATTGGCGTTTCCTTCGCCGTTCTTTGCCCGGAAGGCGGTGACAGGATTTCCGGAGGCATCGGTGAGTTGATGATCGGAACCGATCTGCACGCCGGGGGTGGTGATTTCGGTGAACGTAAACTTGGGAATGATATTGTCCAGCGCACTGTTCGCACCGGAGATGCCGGCGGCTTTTCTCCCGGAGGGTTATGATACAATAGATAGGTAACAGAGTGGATAGAAAAACAACTTCCAAAATGATATAATGTTAAGTACCACCCAAACATCAATATCAAAAAGGAAGTTGTCTATGAACAGTATAACACAAGAAGCGCACTTTCGTCAACGGGTTTTGAAATATTCCTTCAAAAAAGGTGTCAGTGAAGCAGCACGGCGGTATCATATAAGTCGGAAAACAATCTATGTGTGGAGAAAACGATATGACGGGACATGGAAAAGTCTGGTGGAGCGAAGCCATCGTCCGCATCATCATCCGAATGAGCATACAGCCGAAGAAAAAGAAATGATCCTGCGCCGCTATCCGCGATACAAGAATGACCTGATCCGACTGTGGGACAGTCTGCGCAAATGTGGATACACACGCAGTTATACCAGTATGCTGCGCGTGATCCGAAAGTGGGTAAAGCCGGAAATCAAAAAGCGTTCTGCCCGCAAAAATCAGCCGTATCAAAGAGCGGAATATCCCGGTCAGAAAGTACAGATTGATGTGAAGTATGTGCCAACCCGATGTGTAACAAATGGAAAAAAGTATTATCAGTATACTGCAATCGACGAATGTACGCGTTTTTGCTATCGGGAACTATATGAAGAACACAGTACATACAGCTCGGAAAAGTTTCTCAACAATCTGTTGAAAGTGTTTCCGTTTCCAATTCGGGAAATACAGACAGATAACGGCTCGGAATGGACGACCGCGCTGCGATCGAAAGATCAGCAAAGTCGAACACTGTTTGAGCAAGGGCTGGAAAGGCACGACATCATTTATCATAGAATTCGGATTGCGACACCGCGTCATAATGGGAAGGTAGAACGACAGCACAGAGCTGACGAAAGGCGCTTCTATGCAAAAATACGGATGTATTCTCTTGAAGACGGTCGTGAGCAGCTGCGCCGGTATAACTTGTTATCCAACAGCATACCGAAAGTATGCCTGCGGTACAAATCACCTAATGAAGTGCTGATGGAGTATCTGGCGGTCATGTGACCGCCGGAAAGCCCAGCCTGTTCCGGTCGCCTTCGGCTCCCTCCATAGGCTGGGCTTTCCAAATTTGGTGCTTCGTATTTTTTTGGAAGGAATCTGTCACCTATCATTGACATTCCTACAGATGCCGGCGGCTTTTCTCCCGGAGGGTATTGCAATTTTCGCGGAAGTGTGGTATAATAGGTCGGGCACGGAACGACCCGAAATGAAACCGCTCTAGAGGTAATGATTCCAATGGACATGAGAAAAGCATTCAAAATCTTCAACATTCTGATTCTGATCTACTACGGGATCCTCGGCATCGTCACGATCGTGAAGGCACTCGGCATCGGAAACGAGTTGGGCGACTCCGCACCGGAACTGACCTTCCTGACCGGCGCCGCGACGGTCATCGCGCTGATCCCGATCCTGCTGGTGATCTACATGGCGCGGGAGGGACTGCGCGAGAACTATGAGCTCTGCGCGAAGATCGCGCTTGTCG
>JAEELE010000002.1 GCA_016288755.1 Oscillospiraceae bacterium | reverse complement strand
GTCATAATGGGATTCTTAAGGGGCAGTGCCCCTTAAGCAGGGGTTTGGGGACAGAGTCCCCAATATAATCCGTCGGAGACACCTTTTTCTACAGCCTGAAATGAGGGAGCTTCGGCTCCCTCATTTCAGCATGTCAGTAAAGTGCTTTTGAGGTGCCTGCGGGGGCGCTGTCCCCAATATCAATCCGCCGGAGACACCGGCTGCAGCGGGTCGCTCTTCGTGATATTTCTGACCCACCTGTATTTCACATAATGCCTGTAAACGGCGGGCAGCTTGACAAATTCATCGAGTGTCAGGATGAATGCAACGGCAAGCACGGGCAGCTTCAGCACAAACGCGCCGATCATGCCCAGCGGCACGACCACAAACCAGAGCGTGATGACATCACAGATCATTCCGAATTTTGTATCGCCGCCTGCCGGGAAAATGCCGCCGATGACCGTGGAATTGAGCGAGTTTCCGATGATGTAATATGCCGCCATAAGCATCATGTATTTCAGATAATGCTGCGCCTGCGGCTCAAGATGGATGATGTGCAGGATCAGCGGCGTAAGCGCGAGGATCACGATGCCCGATGCCGCTCCGATCAGAATGGAAAAGCGGACAAAGCTGCCGCCTGCCTGCTTCGCCTCTTCCAGTTCATTTCTGCCGAGCATCCCGCCCAGAATAATGCCCACGCCTGCGGAAATGCCCCAGCACAGGCTCGCGATCATGCTGCGGACGATGCTTGCGATCGAATTGGCAGCCACCGCGTCGGAGCCCAGATGCCCCATAATGACAGAGTACATCGTGACGCCGCCGCCCCAGCCGACCTGATTGATCATCAGCGGGACCGTGTATTTCCAGTAATCCCTGCGGAGCTGCCTGTCATCGGAATGCAGCATCAACCCGATATCCAGCGCCGGACACTGCCCTCGGAGCACAGCGATCAGGACCGCAGCCGTTTCAAACACTCTTGCCAGCACCGTCGCCAGCGCAGCGCCGGAAATGCCCATTTTCGGGAAGCATCCGATGCCGAAGATCAGAAACGCATTCAGGATGATGTTGACGACCACCGACAGCGAGCCGATCAGAGAGCTGAGCTTCGCCCTGTCGCAGACCTTCATCATGCCGAAATACGCCTGCGTGAAGCCCGTCAGCAGATAGGACAGCGACACCGTCCGCAGATATGCTCCGCCGACCGCGATCAGCTTTGCGTCAGCCGTAAAAAAGCGCATGATCTGTTCCGGGAATATCGCCGTGCCGAGCGTGAACACAAGCCCCGCAAGCAGCGAATACCGCATTGTGAGCGCAAACACCTCGCCGGCGGTCTTCCTGTCGCCTTTGCCCCAATACTGCGCCGCGAGAACATTCATTCCGTTGACGAAGGCGAAGTAGAACAGGCTGAACACAAATGCGATCTGTCCCGCCAGCGACGATGCCGAAAGGGAATCCTGATCGAGAAAGCCGAGCATGAACGCATCACTCGCCGTCACCAGCGATGCCATCAGATATTGAAATGCGATCGGCGTGACGATGCCGAACAGCTTTTTGTAGATTTCCTTATTGTATGTCATGTTTCATTACACCATGGACACCGGTTCCGTGCGTGCAGAGCAAGCGCCCTCCGCATCCGGAATGCAGGATTCTGCATCACGCCATTGCCGCATGGATCGCATCCTCGCTCGCCGCCATCGCCTGCAGCGTCATATCGAGCAGCCTGTCGAGCTCCCAGCCGAGCTGTGCCGCACCGCGCTCGATGACCTCCCGCGAGCATCCGGCGGCAAAGCCCTTGCTCTTATACTTCTTTTTGAGCGATTTCAGCTCCATATCCTTTGTGCTTTTCGACGGACGCATCAGCGCGGCTGCCCAGATCAGACAGGTCAGCTCGTCGGCGGCAAAGAGCACCTTTTCCATCTCGTGGACCGGCTCCACATCGATCGTCACGCCGCAGCCGACCGTGATGCCGTAGCCGTGCGAGCAGACTGAGTGAATGATGTCCTCGCTGACGCCGCCCGCTCTCAGCAGCTCCGGCGCTTTCAGGCAGTGCTCCTCCGGATACAGCTCAAAATCAATGTCATGCAGCAGCCCGACAATGCCCCAGTGCTCCGCCTCATCGGCATATCCGAGTTCGTTCGCATACCACTTCATGACCGCTTCGACGGTCAGGGCGTGCTGAATATGAAACGGGTCCTGATTGTACTGCTTCAGCAGCGCAAACGCTTCTTCTCTTGTGATCATTTCCGATTCCTCCGATCAAATCATCTGTGCGGGTCCTGTTTGATTATACCGGATTCGGGCTGTTTTGTCAATATCCCGCCCTGCCCGTGCCGCAAGGATGCGGGGATTATATATTCCGCCTATCGATCACAATCGTTTTTCTGTATTGGACAACAGCACGGGCGGTGTGGTATGATGAGAATACAGGAAAAGCCTGATCAATCCCACAATGCAAGGAGGCAGCATCTATGACAGTCACACAATTCCGGTATGCGCTCGCGGTTGCCGAGACCGGTTCCATAACGAAGGCAGCGGACAGGATCGGCGTCCGGCAGCCGTCCGTTTCGGGCGCGATCTCCGAGCTGGAACGGGAGGTGCATCTGCAGCTGTTTGAACGGTCCGGCAGAGGCGTAAGGGTCACGGCATCCGGCAGGGCATTTTTATCCGAGATCGCCGTGCTGTTTCAGAGTATTCAGCGCATGGAGGAACGGTATCAGCCGATCAGCTTCCGGTAGCCCTGCCTGCATTTCCGTAAATCATATTTGCCTATTGACAAGCTAGGAAATTTATGCTATAATATCATAGCATAACGATAGACATAGTGTGATAAAAATGAAGAGGTGTATGGATTGATGAAGCAGGAGATTCGCCGCGCGGTCTACCACAAATATATCGCGCCCGCAGAAGCGAAACGTCCGGTGCTGAAAGAAGCGCCCGGACAGGATCCCGTTTCTGTCCGGCAGTATGCGGCGATTTGAGGTGAGCAGAATGAAAGAATACGATCTCGGCGGCTGCTTCGGCATCGAGCGCGAAACGCTGCGCGTGGACAGCGCCGGACGGCTTGCGCAGACGCCGCACCCGTTCGCCTATGACCCGCATATCACCCGCGATTTCTGCGAGAACCAGATCGAGCTGGTCACGCCGGTCGCGGACAGCATCGACGGCGCGCTTGCGTATCTTGCCGGGCTTGACAGACAGGTGCGCGATGTGCTCAGTCAGAACGGCGAAACCCTCTGGCTCTACAGCAATCCGCCGCATTTTGACAGCGAGGATGAGATTCCGATCGCCGATTTCACCGGCGACCATTCCTCCAAGCGCCAGTACCGCGAGATCCTCGAACAGAAATACGGCAAAAAGCTGATGCTGTTTTCCGGCATCCATTTCAACTTCTCATTTTCGGAGGATTATCTGCATACACTGAACACGAAAAGCGAGGATTTCCGTACTTTCCGGGATGCGCTGTATCTGCGGCTCTATAAGCAGCTGATGCGGCACAGCTTTCTGCTTGTGCTGCTGACGGCAGCGAGCAATGTCTATGATTTATCGCTTGACAAGGACGGAGAAAGTGGTATAATAAAGAGTGAGTTTACGTCGCTGCGCAACAGCGAGCGCGGCTACTGGAACCGCTTTCTGCCGGTGCTTGACCACAGCAGCCTTTCCGCATTTACGGACAGCATCCGGCGCTATGTCGGTTCCGGCGCGCTGTATTCTGCAAGCGAGCTGTATCTGCCGGTCAGACTGAAGCCGCAGGGCGTCAATTCGCTGGAAAGCCTTGCAGAGTACGGCGTTGATCACATCGAGCTGCGGATGTTCGACCTGAACCCGGAAGCGCCGCTCGGCATTGACGGCAGAGACCTGAAATTTGCACATCTGCTGATGCTGTATCTGCTCTCGCTGCCGGATTTCGACTTTACGCCGGAGCTGCAGGAAAGAGCGGTTCAGGATCACAAACATGCAGCATTGCTCGAGCCGGATGCAGCGCTGCTTGTCCGCGCCGAACATGTGCTGACGGAAATGGAACAATACTATGCCGACGATGCCGATGCTCTGGCAGTCATCGCACATGCACATGACAGGCTGAACAGACGGAAATCCGGCAGGACTCTGACAGACAGTTATTTCAACAGGTAAGGCGGTGAAACCCATGTGCGAGCTGCTCGGCTTCACATCTGCGAAACGAACAGATATCCGGGATTTTCTGCGGAAATTCTATGCGCACAGCGTGCAGAACCCGCACGGCTGGGGCATGATGTATGAAGCCGACGGACAGCACAGAATCGTGAAGGAGGCGGTCAGCGCCGCAGAGAGCCGGTTCCTCGGCGATCTGATCGGGAGCCTGCCGCCGCAGAAAACCGCGCTTGCACATATCCGCTTTGCGACGGTCGGTTCGATCAGTGAGCGGAACTGTCACCCGTTCACCGCGTCTGACAATTCCGGCAGAACATGGACGCTGATTCACAACGGCACGATCTTCAACGGCAAGCATCTCCACCGCTATGCCGCCGAGCAGCAGGGCGATACGGATTCCGAGCGCTTTTTTCTCTATCTGATCGACACGGTGAACAAGCAGCTTGCAAAGTCCGTTCCGACAGAACGCGAACGGTTTGCGTGCATCAGCCGCTTTATTGCCGAAAACGCCCCGCGCAACAAGCTGAACCTGATGATCTGGGACGGCGATCTGCTGTATGTGCACAAGAATCTGGAACACACACTCAGCCTTCTGCGGCTCGAAGACGGCATCCTCTTTGCGACAAAGCCGCTGGATGACGGCGTCTGGCTGCCGTTCCCGACGGCACAGGTCATTGCATATAAGCACGGGCAGGAGGTCTACCGCGGCGACCGCCACAACGGCACCTTTGTCCCCACGCTGGAATATATCACCGCGATGGATGCCATGCATATCTGAGCGCTGCCGGAGAGCGCCCGATGCTGCCGGTCTGCGCCCCGGGAAACCGGCTTTTCCGTTATTGCTCCGTATCACGACCCCTTTCGTGCATCTGCGAAGGGGGATTCTGTTTTTGCGCTGAATAGCTTTTTGTGCACTCCTCCCATTGCGTTTTTCCGTAGAATATGCTATAATGGTAGCGAAAGAGGTGAACGCCATGCTGACCGATCTCCACACGCACACACGCCATTCCTATGATGCCGCAAACGAATCTGTTGCAGAGCGCATTGCTGCCGCAAAAGCCTGCGGACTGCGCGTCATGGCGGTCACTGACCATGTCGAGGTCAACCGTTTTTTTCCCGCGGAATACTATCACGCGGCAGAAACCGAGGAATTCACCTACAGCTTCAGCCGGGCATTTTCAGAATCGGTGCATGAGACCTTTTGTGCCAAGCAGGGGCTTGACGGGCTGATTCTGCTCTGCGGCGCAGAGCTCGGGCAGATTCCGCAGGAGCCGGCGATCTCGCGCGTGCTCTATGACGACCCGCGCATCGACCTCATCATCGGCTCGGTGCACGAGCTGCCCGGACGCGCCGATTTCTTCTTTCTCGACTACACCCGCGAAAATATCCCGCGGCTGATCGGCGAATATTTCGAGGAGGTGCTCGCGCTCGCAGAGTCCGGCTGCTATGACATTCTCGCGCATCTGACCTACGGACTGCGCTATATGCCGAACCGCGCGGAAATCGACCTTGCACCCTATTATCCGGTGATCGACGCGATTTTTGACGCGGTCATCCGCAGTGAGCGAGCCCTTGAGCTCAACGGCTCCGGGCTCAAATATCCGCAGCCCTACACCGACCCCGATTTCCGCCTGACCGAACGCTATTACCGGCGCGGCGGCAGGCTGCTGACGGTCGGCACGGACGCCCACGAGACAAAGCATCTCGCAAAGGGGCTCGACACACTCGAGCAGATGGCGAGGGAGGCAGGCTTCACCGAGCTGACCTATTTTGTCCGGCACGAGCCGATATTCATTCCGCTGTAAGAGGAGCAACATGAGCATTTTTGACATTTTCAAGGCGATCGAATCGCAGCAGCCGACCGTGACCGGTCCGCCCCAATGGATCATTGTCGGGCTGGGCAATATCGGCGCAAAATATCAGAATACCCGCCACAACACCGGCTTTCTGATGATCGACGCATTCGCGGAGCAGTGCGGCGCGAAATTCGGCAAGCACCAGTTCCGCGCAAATATCGCGCAGGCAGAGTGTGACGGCATCCGCTGCATGCTGATGAAGCCCGACACGCTGATGAACCTGAGCGGTATGGCGGTCACCGAGGCGATGCAGTTCTATCAGATCCCGCCCGAGCGCACGGTCATCATCTACGACGATGTCACTCTGGACGTCGGCGCCATCCGCATCCGCAAGAAGGGCAGCGACGGCGGACACAACGGCATCAAGAACATCATCTATCTCTCGGGCGCGGACACCTTCCCGCGCATCCGCGTCGGCATCGGCAAAAAGCCGCATCCCGACTACGATCTAGCGGACTGGGTGCTGTCGGCATTCACGCCGCAGGACATGGAAACGCTCGCAGAATCCGCCAGGACCGTCTGTGCGGCGCTGCCGCTGATCATACAGAACAAGATCGACCTCGCAATGAGCCGCTGCAACACCGGAAAGAAAAAAGAGACACCCCCGTCACAGCCGTAACGGGGGCATTCCCCTTTGGAGAATTTTGGGAGACTTCAATATGCGATTTTTCACTGATAGCTGCGGGCAGCTCGCCGCCGTGCGGGAGCTCCGCAAATGTATCGACAAAAACATCTCACCGGTCTCGCTGACCGGTGTGTCGCAGATTCACAAGGCGCAGATTCTGCTGACGGTCTCGCAGGAAAAGCCCGTGCTGGCGATCGTCGCGGACGACGCCTCTGCGCGCCGGCTCTGCGAGGATATCAACTTCATGGCGGGCACACGCGCTGCCTTCCCCTATCCGGCAAAGGAGCTGAATTTTCTTGAGGCAGCGGGCATGTCCCGCGAATATGAGCAGCTGCGGATTTCCGCGCTCTCTGCGCTCTGCACGGGCGAATGCCGCGTGATCGCCGCCTCTGCCGAAGCCGTGATGCAGTATACGCTCCCGCGGGCAGTGCTCGAATCGCGCACGCTTCTGCTCGAAAACGGCGGCAGCTATGCGATCCCCGCGCTGACCGATCAGCTCACCGCAATGGGCTATGTCCGCTGCGATCAGGTCGACGCGCCGGGACAGTTTTCCGTGCGCGGCGATATTCTCGATATCTATTCCCCGCAGAATCTGCTGCCGGTGCGCATTGAATTCTGGGGCGACGAGATCGACACGATGGCATGGTTCGAGCCGGACACCCAGCGCCGCACCGATTCCCTCGACGCCGTGCGGGTCGCGCCGGCTGTTGAAGCCCTGCCCGATGCGTGCGCCCTCGCCGACGCGATCGAGCAGCTTGCCAAGACGCTGCGCGGCAAGCACGCCTCTGAGACGCAGCTGCGGCTCACGGGCGATGCCGACAAGCTCCGTGCGGGGCTTTCCCTGCCGAATATCGACCTGTATTTTCCGCTGATCTACAGCGCGCCCGCAACGGTCTTTGACTACTTCGAGGGCGCCGCGGCGATCTGCGAGACACCTGCCGTGCTCGACGCGCTGCACGGGATCGCTGACCGCTATCATGAGGACGTGAAGCTGATGCTCGCGGACGGCGTGCTCTGCCGGGCACTCGCGGAGTATTATCTCGAGCCTTCACAGGTGCTCGCAAAGGCGCAGGAGCATCCGCTCGTCTGCCTCAACGCTTTCCTGAGCAGCACCTCGAGCTTTCACTTCCAGAAGATGCTCTCGGTCGAGGCGGTGCAGAATGCCCCGTGGGGCGGCAGCACGCGCATTCTCGCGGACGACCTCACAGAGCTCTGCAAGCGCAATTACCGCGTGCTGGTCTGCGGCGGCACCGAGAAAACACTGCCGATCCTCATGCAGGATTTACAGCAGAGCGGCATCAAATGTGCGATCGCAGGCAGCGATTCCGAATGCAAGCCCGGCGAGGTCCTGCTGACGGCAAGCGGGCTCTCCGGCGGCTTTGAATATCCCGCGATCCAGTACGCCTGTATCGCGCAGAGCAAGACCCAGAGCACCGTGCTCAAAAAGCCGCGGTTCAAGAAGGGACAGGAGATCCGCGCGCTCTCCGAGATCTCCGAGGGCGACCTTGTGGTACACGCGGCACACGGCATCGGGCGCTTTGTCGGCATCCGCAAGCTCGAGATGGAGGGCGTTACCAAGGATTATATCACGATCGAATATGCGGGCGGCGACGAGCTCTATGTGCCGGTCACGCAGCTCGATCTGGTCTCGCGCTATATCGGCGGCAAGGAGGACGCTGCGGTCAAGCTCAACAAGCTCGGCTCGCAGGAGTGGCAGAAGACGCGCGCGAGCGTCAAGAAGGCGGTCAGGGACATGGCAACGCAGCTCATCCGGCTCTATGCGGCACGCGAGCGGGCAAAGGGCTTTCCCTTCGACCCGGACGACGAGCTCCAGCGCGATTTCGAGGCGCGCTTCCCCTATGTGGAGACCGCCGATCAGCTCCGGGCTGCGGCAGAGATCAAGGCGGACATGGAGCGCGAGCGCCCGATGGACCGTCTGCTCTGCGGCGACGTCGGCTTCGGCAAAACGGAGGTCGCCTTCCGCGCCGCGCTGAAATGCATCCTCTCGGGGAAGCAGTGCGTGCTGCTCGCGCCGACGACCGTTCTGGCGCATCAGCACTATGAGACGGCACTGCGGCGCTTCGAGTCGATCCCCGTCAACATCGAGCTGCTGTCGCGGTTCCGCACGGCAAAGCAGCAGAAAACGATTCTCGAGAAGACCGCAAAGGGCGCGGTAGACCTGCTGATCGGCACGCACCGGCTGCTCTCGAAGGACGTGCGGTTCGGCGCGCTCGGGCTCGTCATCATCGACGAGGAGCAGCGCTTCGGGGTCGCACACAAGGAGAAGTTCAAGGAGCTGTTCCACGGCGTCGACATGCTGACGCTCTCGGCAACACCGATCCCGCGCACGCTGAATATGGCGCTCTCGGGCATCCGCGACATGAGCGTGATCGAGGAGCCGCCGCAGGACCGCTATCCGGTGCAGAGCTTTGTGCTCGAATACAACACCGGGCTGATCGTGCAGGCGATTCAGCGCGAACTGAAGCGCGGCGGGCAGGTCTACTATCTGCACAACCGCGTCGAAACGATCATCCAGTGCGCCGCAAAGCTGCAGGAATTGCTCCCCGAGGCACGCATCGGCTATGCACACGGCAAGATGGGCGAGCAGGAGCTCAGCGAGGTCTGGCGGCGGCTGGTCGAGCACGAGATCGACATTCTCGTCTGCACTACTATTATAGAAACGGGCGTCGATGTGCCGAATGTCAACACGCTGATTTTAGAGCAGGCTGACCGCTTCGGGCTTTCGCAGCTCTATCAGCTCCGCGGCAGAGTCGGGCGCTCCAACCGCCGCGCCTACGCCTATTTCACCTATCAGCCGATGCGCGCGCTGACAGAGGTCGCAGAGAAGCGTCTCGAGGCGATGCGCGAGTTTACGCAGTTCGGCAGCGGCTTCCGCATCGCGATGCGCGACCTTGAAATCCGCGGCGCGGGCAGCATTCTCGGCGGGCAGCAGCACGGGCAGATGGAGCAGGTCGGCTATGAGATGTACCTGAAGCTCCTCAACGAGGCGATTGCAGAGGAAAAGGGCGAAGCGCCGAAGGAGGCACCCGCCTGCAATGTCGATATTCAGGTCGAGGCGCACATCCCCGAGGACTATATCGGCAGCATGACCTCGCGGCTTGAGATCTATCGCCGCATTGCGCTCGTGCAGACGGACACCGACCGCTCCGATCTGGTCGACGAGCTGATCGACCGCTTCGGCGAACCGCCGGTGAGCCTGCTCAATCTCATCGACGCGGCACTGCTGCGCAACACCGCCGGACGTCTCGGCATCACAGAGATCTCGCAGAAGCGCGGCGCACTCTTTTTCTATGTCACGCAGCCCAGCGGAAAGCAGGTCACCGGGCTGATGCGCGCCTTCTACGACCGCATCACCTTCAACGCCGACCGACCGCCGTATTTCGTCGCGGTGCGGCTGAAAAAGGGCGAGCTTTCGATTGATCTGATGAAACGAGTGATCGGCATTTTTCTGGAGAATGCCGGATAATCGGCTTGAAGGATGCGGATTCTTGTTTATTTTTGTGCATTTCAACGGTTTGTCAACAGTTTTCAACAATCATCTTTGGCGGGTTTAGGTATGGACTTTTTTGCAGCAAGAGTGCTATAATGGACTTATAAATTGAGCGCCGTGCGTACAGCAAGGCAAGCTCTGAACAATGGAGGAATGTTACGATGAAATTCAAGTCTGTTCTGGCAAGCGTCGCAGCTTGCGCAATCACAGTCTCCGCAATGGCAGTCCCGGCTTTCGCTGAGAAGACCATCACCAACGCAAACGCCGAGGCAAACTACAAGGTTGATTTTGCTGACGATGCAAACAAGCTCAAGGCATACGGTCTGAAGGCAACCATTACCATGGCTGACGGCTGGGAGTCTTCCGGCGCAGGCGGCGGCATCATCGCCAATGCGGATACCATCGGCTGGGGTCAGTATGAGTGGGGCATCACCGGTGAGGGCACCGATGCAAAGAACACCGACGGCGTGACCATCTCCGGCTCCAACGGCAAGTTCACCATCACCATGAACGCAGGCAAGGCAATCTTTGTCGAGGCTGACACCTACACCGAGGGCTTCGTTTCCACTTGGTGGGGCTCTGATTTCTCCGTCGATTCTATCGTTCTGGTCGATGAGAACGGCAACGAGTTCGGCGCAGCAGCAGAGTCCAGCAAGGCTGAGGAGTCCAAGGCTGAGGAGAGCAAGGCTGAAGAGTCCAAGGCTGAGGAGAGCAAGGCTGAGGAGTCCAAGAAAGATGACGGCAATGCAGACGGCGGCAAGAAGAACACCCAGACCACCGGCACCAACACCGGTGACGCAGGTGTCGGCATGGCAGTTGCAGGTCTGGCTCTCGCAGGCGCAGCAGCAATCGCAGCCCGCAAGAAGCACTGATTCCGCGAAGCACACGGCAAATTGACAATCTGAATGCCCTTTGCAGCTCGCAGGGGGCATTCATTTTGAAGATTGTGACACATTCGGGTAATATCTATTTTACAGGGAGGAAAACACCATGAAATTCAAGAAAGCACTGGCTCTGCTCTCTGCACTGTGCATCATGGGTGCAGTGAGCGCATGCGGCGACTCTTCCAGCACGGCTGCCGACAGCAGCTCCAAGGCGGCGGATTCCAAGGCGGAGGATTCCAAGGCGGAAACCACCACCACCGCAGCGACCACCGAGGCAACGACGACGTCCGCAACCACCGCAACGACCGAGGCTCCGCCGAAGCCGATGGACGGCGCGATCACCTTTGACACCGCTTCGCTCTACACCGCTGAGGCTGTCATGGATTCCGGCGCAGCACCGATCGAATTCGCAGTCGTCAACCTCGACGGCGACCAGAAGCTCCGCGTCCGCGTCAAGAAGGCAGAGGGCAAGGAGGACAAGGATTACGATGTCCCGAAGGTCAAGTTTGATCTGGCGGCACTGCTCGGCGAGGAGAATGTCGGCAAGATCGGTCACATCTCCGTGGACCTGACCTTTGCAGCACGCTCCCCCTTCACCTTCGAGGACGGCTCGCAGGGCTATGTCGTCGGCTGGATGGGCGGCGCACTGGGCGGCAACATCGCAGCAGGCAAGGGCTACGACAAGGAAGGCAACCTGATCCAGAACGACTGGGCAAACCATCACGAGTACAGCTTTGAGGATTGGCAGAATTCCTATCACACATGGCGCGAGGAGACCGATATCCCGGCACTGCTCCCGGCGAACGGCTACGCCTCCAAGGAGACGACCTACTACGACAAGGACGGCGCTGAGGTCGATATCGCACACGACCAGAACCTCTTCATCATGAGATGGGGCACCGCGATCAATGCGGATATCTACATCGACAACCTCACCTTCCTCGACAAGGACGGCAAGCCGATGGAGATCAAGTATGACGCCGCTGCGAACACGGTCGATGTTGAGACCGACACCGTGAAGAACGAGGGCGCTGACACGCCCGCAACCACGACCACCAAGAACGAGATCGATCAGATCACTGACGAGACCACCACAGGCTGATATCTGATACAAGCAACCGGACGGCTTTCATCGAGCCGTCCGGTTTTTGCATCCGAAATATTTTTTGCAGCGGGTGAGGAATTCCGCGCTTTCATGCGTCTGATAAAGTGAATGGACCATTCGCAGGAGAGGAGGGAGCCGCTTGGACGATGCAGCACTTGTTCAGCTGCTGCGCCGCGACGCCGAGGCAGGCATGCGCGCCTGCATCCGGCAGTATTATACGCTGGTGCACAGCATCTGCAGCGCGATCCTGCGCCGCACGCCCGAGGACGCCGAGGAATGCGTCAACGACAGCTTTCTGCAGCTCTGGCGCACGCTCGACCGCCTCGAAGCTCCCGACCGCCTGCGCGCCTATCTCTGCACGGTCGCACGGAATCAGGCGCTTTCGCGGTATCGCGCACTGACCGCCGGCATTCCGCGTGCAGAAGCGCTGCCGGAGGACCTCACCGACGACACCGACGTCATTCTCGCGCTGGAAAAGCGCGCCGACGCAGAAGCCCTGCAGCGCGCCGTGATGACGCTGAAGGAGCCCGACCGTGAGATCTTCGTGCGCAAATATTACTACATGGAGTCCATGCGGTCGCTGGCAAAGCGGTTTTCGCTGACGGAAAAGCAGATCGACAATATACTCTACCGCTCCAAGCAGCGCCTGCGCAAACAACTGGAGGAGGATGCGATATGACTGAATTTTACGATTATCTCTCCGGGCTGGAACCGGAGCAGCCCGCGGAACGCCCCGATGCTGCCGCCGCATGCGAAACATCGGTGATCCGGCAAATGGGCATCCGCAGGCATCCGCGCATCACGAAGCGAATGCGCGTGTTTGCGGCAGCGGCGGCTGCGGCAGTCGCAGTCTGTGCGACGGCTGCGGCAGTTTCCGGCGCACTGCGCTATAACAAGAAATTCGCGGCGGCACAGTTCGGCGAGCTCGGCACAACACGGCTCGAGACCATGATGACGCTCGAACCCAAAACCTACACGAACGGCACCGTCAACGCGACCGTCGAGGCAGTGCTCTGCGACGGCAGCCGTGCGCTGATGCTGACGACCTTCTCCCCCGCCGAACGCGGGCAGCAGATCGACTGGAAGAACGAGCTCGATTTCTCCTGCGAGAAGGGCGTCATCAATTCCGACGGCGAAGACGCCTTCAAGAACGCATGGGTGAACACGCAGCATGTGCAGCTTTCCGGCGAACAGGCGTGGGTCACCTACGACATTCAGATTCTGCCCGACGGCGATCCCGGCGCAACCGAAGCGACCTTCGTGTTCAAGCACTGGTCTGAGAAATACAGCGTGCCGCAGGGGCACCGCGCAGAAAGCATCTATTACAGCGACCCGGAGCAGGTCGGCAGGGGTACGGTCCACGACGAGCACAACACCCTCACCGACGGGCTGGAGATCACCTTCCCGATCGTGCAGAATATCCCGGTCATCACGCTGGCAGCAGACAACGGCGACACCATGCAGATGTCAGGCTTCGAGCTCTTCCGCAATACCGGATTCCCGTTCTCCGATATCAGCAAAATCCGGCTGCTGCGCGCTGACGGCAAAGACAGCGAAGCGCGCATCCCGACCTACACCGATCAGATGACGCAGGGCGGCACCATGAGCGGACAGCGCTTCCACTGGGTCAACGCACGCTTCTACGAGACGATCGACGGGGTCACGTTCCATTCGCGCAACCCGAAATCCTTTACCGGCTTCATCGACGTGCGGCAGATCACCGGCGTCGAGATCAGCGGCGTCACCTACACCAAAATCAGCGAATAACACCGCAATGCAGCAGAACAGCGGAATCCCGATTTGCGCGGATTCCGCTGTTTTTTGTCCTGCCCGGCATTTTGCGATTCCGGTCTGACGTGCGGCACTGCGGCATGTGCTGCGTCTGCAATCCGGCAGCAGAGCCGGAATGGACGGAACCGCTCCTCACTTCTCACTCCTCACTTCTCACTCGGCTCCCTCCCTCCAGCCCGATTCAGCGCGGCGTCGGGCGCCTTCCATGTGTATCCTCTACAGTTTTGCACCGCATCGGCGGCATATTTTTCTATATTTTCTCTGTCGGGCTTGCTTTTTTGTGCATTTTGTGGTATGATATAGAAAGCGGACTCATACCATAACAAAGGAGGCGGCATCATGGCCGAAAACTTTTCCGTAACCCTCAAGCAGATCATTGACGAATTCCGGCTGGAAGTGCTCAGCATGCCGGAGGACCCCGAAAAAATCCTCGTCACCGAAAACGACATCACGCGCCCCGGTCTGCAGCTCATGGGCTTCTATGAGTATTTCAACCCCGAGCGCATCCAGATCATCGGCAAGATGGAGTTTGCCTATCTGTCGACCATCGACGAAAACGAGCGTGTCTCGCATGTCGAGGCGCTTTTTGCACAGCATATCAAGGCGCTCTGCCTGAGCCGCGGGCTCCCCTGCTTTGCAGAGATGCTCACGCTCGCCCAGAAATACAAGGTGCCCGTTCTGCGCACCTCCGAATCGACCTCGCATTTCACATCGAATCTGCTCTCCTTCCTCAACCTGCACCTCGCGCCGCGCGTCACCAGACACGGCGTGCTGATCGAGATTTACGGCGAGGGCATCCTCATCACCGGTGAGAGCGGCGTCGGCAAGAGCGAGTGCGCGATCGAGCTGGTCAAGCGCGGCCACCGCCTTGTCGCGGACGATGCCGTCGAGATCCGCAAGGTCTCCAACACCAATCTGGTCGGCACCTCCCCGGAGAACATCCGTCACTTCCTCGAGCTGCGCGGCATCGGCATCATCAATGTCCGCAGACTGTTCGGCATGGGCGCGGTCAAGCTCCAGCAGGAGATCGACATGATCATCGAGCTCGAGCCGTGGGATTCCAACAAGGTCTACGACCGCATGGGCGTCGATGAGCAGTATGCCAACATCCTCGGCGTCAAGGTCCCCGCCATGACGATCCCGGTCAAGCCCGGCAGAAATACCGCGGTCATCATGGAGGTCGCCGCGATGAATTCGCGCCAGAAGAAGATGGGCTACAACGCCACACAGGAGCTGCTGCACCAGCTCGGGCTCGAGGATATGCAGGGCACGGAAACGGTCAAGGATTTTGACCAGTTCTGAGGTGCGTATGCAGATACAGGCAGACCTTCACACACACACGGTCGCGTCCACGCATGCCTATTCGACCGTCACGGAGATGGCAGCAGCAGCCGCTGAAATCGGCGTCAGGCTGCTCGGCATCACCGACCACGGACCGGGCAGCCCGGATGCGCCGCATCTCTGGCATTTTCACAACTACAAGGTGCTCCCCCGCCGCCTCAACGGCGTTCACATGCTCTACGGCGTCGAAGCGAATATCATGGACGAATACGGCAGTCTCGACATGGACGAACACGAGCTGTCCTTCTGCGAATGGGTCGTCGCGTCCTATCACACCGCATGTGTCCGCTTCGAGCGCACGCCTGAGACGGTCACACAGGGCTATCTGCGCCTTTGCGAAAATCCGCTCGTCGACGTGATCGGGCACCCGACCACTGCGATGTTTCCCTGCGATTATGAGGCGGTTGTCCGGGCGATCCGCGATGCGGGAAAGCTCGTCGAGATCAACGAGAGCTCGCTGCGCTGGAAGCCCGCCGCCCTCGAAAACGCCTATCGCTTCTACGCGCTCTGCCGCGATCTGCAGGTGCCGGTCGTCGTCAACACCGACGCGCATTTTGCGGGGCTGGTCGGCAAAACGCCGCTGGCAGAGCAGGTCCTGCGTGAGATCGGCTTCCCCGATGCGCTGAATTACAGCCTCGATGCAGACCGCATCATGGCGATCGCCGCAGAAAAGCGCGGCATCCAATTTGAAACAGACTGAAAGGAGATTCCCGATGCTGGATCTCGAAACGCTGGCAGAGCACTGCCGGCAATGCGGCGCCGAGCTGATTCCGGAGGAACCGCTCTCGGCACACACGACCTTCAAGGTCGGCGGACCCTGTGCGGCATTTGTCACGGTGCCGGATATCCCCGCCGTGCAGCATATTCTGCAGTGGCTGCGGACAAACCGCATCCCGCACCGTCTGATCGGGCGCGGCAGCAATCTGCTCTGCCGCGACACCGGATTTGCCGGCGCGGTGCTCGTGCTCGGCGGCGCGCTGAGCTCAGAGATCACCTGCGACGGTGACATTCTCACCGCGGGCGCGGGCGTATCGCTCAAGCACCTCTGTCTCGCAGCGCTGAATCATTCGCTCGCCGGGCTCGAATTCGCATACGGCATCCCCGGCACGGTCGGCGGCGCGGTCTTCATGAACGCGGGCGCCTACGGCGGAGAAATGTCGCAGGTGCTCACTGCGGTCACGATACTCGACGAAGCAGGCGATGTGCGCACGCTCTCCGCTGAAGATCTTTCCCTCAGCTACCGGCACTCGGTCTTCATGGAGCATCCGGACCGGATCATTCTCAAAGCCTCTGTCCGGCTGACGCCCGGCGACCCCGAAGCGATCCGCGCAAACATGCACGAGCTGCTCGGCAGGCGGCAGGCAAAGCAGCCGCTGGAATTTCCGAGCGCGGGCAGCACCTTCAAGCGCCCCGCCGAGAACGCCTACGCCTCGAAGCTGATCGACGAATGCGGGCTCAAGGGCTACCGCGTCGGCGGCGCGCAGGTCAGCGAGAAGCACGCGGGCTTCGTCATCAACCGCGGCGGCGCGACCTTCGCCGATATCATGGCGGTCTGCCGGCATGTGCAGGAGACTGTGTTCGCACAGACCGGCTACCGTCTGGAGCTGGAGCCGGAGCTGCTCTGACGCGCCGCGCTGCAGGATACACCCCGAAAAAAGGAGGATGGTGCGCACAACGCACCGAAAACTGCCATGATGGAACTGATCGTTGTCACCGGCATGGCGGGCGCAGGCAAGACCTGTGCCATCGACGCGCTGGAGGATATCGGCTACTATGTTGTCGACAATCTGCCGCTGTTTTACATGCGGGAATTTGTGCTGCGCTGCCGCGATAAGGACGGCAGATTCGCGCGCGTGGCAGCCGTCGTCGATATCCGCTCCTGTGACCGCTATTCGGAGCTCGCCGAGGCATACCGCGCCATGAAAAAGGAGCTGCACGACGAGGTGCGCTGCCGGCTGCTCTGTCTGGAGGCGTCGGAGGATGTCGTGCTGAAGCGTTTCCGCACCCAGCGGCGCAGTCATCCGCTGGCGCAGCGCTTCGAGGGCGATCTGATGTCTGCGATCCGCTATGAGCAGTCGCATCTGCAGCCGATCCGTGCATCGGCAGATTTCCTGCTCGATTCCTCGATGACCTCCGCACAGCAGCTCAAGGATCAGATCAAAAATCTGTTCACGCCGCACATCACCGACGCGATGATGATTCAGGTCATGAGCTTCGGCTTTAAGCACGGCGCACCGCTCGAGGCAGACCTCGTCTTTGACATGCGCTGCCTGCCGAATCCCTATTACATCGAGGAGCTCAAGGAGCACACCGGCGTCGAGACCTGCGTGCAGGATTATGTCATGAATTCGCCCGATTCAACGGAATATTTCGAGCGCGTGACCGGGCTGCTGAAATTCCTGATCCCGCTCTACATCCGCGAAGGCAGAACACAGCTCGTTGTCGCGTTCGGCTGCACCGGCGGGCGGCACCGCTCCGTGACCTTCGCAGAGCTGGTGTCGGCGGAGCTGCGCCGGCAGGGCATGCACATTTTCACGCACCACCGCGATTACAAGAAAGACCGCAAATGACGAGGTGAGGGTATGCCGAGCTTTTCCAACGAAGCGAAAACGGAGATCTGCGGCACGGTCCGCACACCGGCGGAATGCCGCAGCTTTCTGACGGGCGTGCTGCTCGGGGCGCGGCATTTCACCGCGGGCGAGATCACCGTGCAGACCGAATGCACGGCGTTTGCGGCGCTGTTTCCGAAGCTGCTGCAGACGGTCTGCCCCAAAGCCCTTCCCGACACCGAATACCGCACGCGCGCAAAGAGCCTGCCGCTGTGGACCTTCTCGCTGACGGGCATCCGCACGGTGCGCGCCCTGACAGACGCACTCGGCATCGACCCGGAAAACCGTGCGGCGGTCATCACGCAGGCGAATCTGCGGGAGATCGCGGCAGGGCTGTTTGTCTCGTGCGGGAGCGTCACCGACCCGGCAAACGGCTATCATCTCGAAATTCTGCTGCCCGACCCGACCGTCGGCGCGGCACTGATACAGGCACTCACCGAGATGGGGCAGCCGGAGATCCAGTTCAAATCGACCCCGCGGCGCAGCGGTCTGCTGCTCTATCTCAAGCAGAATGAGCAGATCGGCGACCTGCTCGCCTATCTCGGCGCGCTGGATGCGAATTTCGAGCTGATCAATCAGCAGGTGATGCGGAGCATGCGCAGCCAGACGAACCGCCGCCTGAACTGCGACATGGCAAATATCGACAAGGCAGTCGCGGCAGGCAACCGGCAGGCAGAGGATATTCTGCGGATCCAGCAGTCCGTCGGCATTGCGTCGCTGCCCGACGATCTGCAGGAGATCGCCCGTCTCCGGCTTGAGGAGCCTGACATGAGCCTGCGCGACCTCGGCGCACTGCTGCATCCGCCGCTCTCGCGTTCGGGCGTGCACCACCGCTTACAGCGCTTGTCAGAGATCGCAGCAAAGCTCTGAGAAACACAGAATCACAGACTGAGCCCCGAAGCAAATGATGCTCCGGGGCTCTGATCATTGCTCTGTGACGGTGCCGTCTGCGGCGAAATCCGCATTGATGGAATAATCGCGCATACACTGCAGAATGCGGTCGCCCTCCGCCTCGCCGCCGACATAGGTCGTCTTGCAGTCGCGCTGTGTCGCGGGGTAGAAGGTCAGCTCCGTGCTGCCCGCCTCGGTCAGATTGACCCAGAGCAGCCCGGTGTCGATGTCGTAGTGACTGAACCAGAAATTGCCGAGATTATAGACGATCGGGACATGCTTGTAGTATTCGATGCCCTGCAGGCAGTGCGCATGCGCCCCGATGATCAGGTCGGCGCCCGCGTCGATATACTGCTTTGCCGTGCTGATCTGCACCTGCTCGAGCGCGTGACTGTTCTCGGTGCCCCAGTGCAGGTTCGCGATCACATAGTCCGCCTGCGCCTTTGCCTCCTTGATGACCGCGAGGAAGCGCGTCGGGTCATAGCAGCGGAGCACGCCGGGGCTGCTGTCGGTCGCCTCGGGCGTCATGATGTTCTTTTCGGCTCTCGTCGCGGCAACAAACGCGATCTTCTTCCCCTCGATGATGTAATACACGGGCTTGGACGCCTCCGCGAGGTCACGTCCGCCGCCCATGCGCTGAATGCCCGCACCGTCGAGCGTATCGAGCGTGTCGAGGAATGCCTGCGCGCCGAAATCGAAGCAGTGATTGTTCGCGAGGTCGACGATATCGGTGCCGAGTGTGTGATAGAGCTCCACATGCTGTGTCGCGGCGCGGAAGGTATACATCTTGCCCGCCATCGGCGTGCCGCGGTCGGAGAAGCAGAATTCGTTGTTGATGCAGGAGATATCCGATGCGCGCAGCCGGTCGACCAGAAACGGCGAAATGCAGTCGGTGATGCCGTTCTCGGTCGTTTTGCAGTATTGCATGACGGTCCAGTTGTCGGCAAAGCTGATATCGCCGGTGAAGGTCATGCTGATGCCGGGCTGCCCGTCGCCGTCGAGCACATGGATATTGTCGGCGCGCTCTGCTTCACCGGAAAAGAGGTCGTTTGCCGCCTTTGCGGTCATCCCGGAGAGCGCGTAGAAATCCGCGTCGGAATAGCTGCCCGCGGTGAGTGCCGCCGAGAGCCGCTCCGCAAATCCGGGCGCTGCATGCTCGGTGCACCAAGCAAGGAATTCCGCGTTCATCGGCAGGATGCTTGTCACGCCCGCCGCCTGCTCTGCCAGAAGCTCTGCGGGCGACCGCTGCGGCTGCGGCGTCGTCTCCGTCTGTGCAGCGGAGGTCTCCGCCGCGGACGAGCCTGTGCTGCCGCTGCTGCTCTCTCCGCCCGACGAGGGCTCCGCGCTGTCCCCGATCGGCGTGAGCATGCCGCAGCCGCCGAGGAACAGGCTCATTGCCAGCAGCGCCGAAATGATCCTGTATCTGCTCATTTCAGCACCGACTCATGGATCGCAAAATGCTTCGGGATGCCGTGCTCCATGATCAGCGACAGCTCGCCCTGCATCAGCGGCAGGAAGTAATCGAGCGCGGCATTGGTGATGTTGTTGCCCGCGGGATTGATGAAGGAGGCGGGCAGGAATTTCTCCTTGTTCGCGACCTGCGAGGCGTCTGCGGTCTCGATCACGACGGTATACGGCTTGTCAGCCACACGCCGGAAGACCATGCACTTGCCGGTCTCGCCGGAGAGTGCACAGCGCACGGCAGCCTCCGCGACGCGCTCTGCCTCGTCGATATCGGTCCTGGAGCAGAGATGCGACGAGCAGCGCTGCATGACGTTCAGCTCGATCGAGCGCACCTTGCAGCCGATCTCGCGGCGCACGGTGTTCTCGAGATATTTTCCGATGCCGGAGAGATATTTGTGCCCGAACTGATCGACCAGACCGCTCTGCACGCCCTCGGGGACGGGAATGCCCTCAGACACCGCGACGATCACCGCCTTGTGCTTGGACATCTCCTGCCGCACGTCGGAGATAAAGCCATCAATCGTGAAATCCGCCTCGGGCACATAGACCAAATGCGGCGCGGTCTCGCCCATGCTGTGCAGCACGGCGCTCGAAGCGGTCAGCCAGCCCGCGTGACGCCCCATGATCTCGACGATCGTCACCGACGGGATCGAATAGACGATGCTGTCGCGGGTGATCTCGTGCATGGTCGTGGCGACATATTTCGCCGCGGACCCGAAGCCCGGTGTGTGGTCGGTCACGCAGAGGTCATTGTCGATCGTCTTCGGGATGCCGATGGTCTTGACGTCGAGCCCGACCTCGGTGAAATACGCCGAGAGCTTGTCGACCGTATCCTGCGAATCGTTGCCGCCGATGTAGAAAAATGCGCCGATATTGCGCTGACGGAGCGTCTCCGCAATTTTCACGTAGGTCGAATCGTCCTCGTGCCGGTCGGGCAGCTTATAGCGGCAGGAGCCGAGCACGGTCGAGGGGGTCTGCCGCAGCAGCTCCATGTCGTCATCGGAGAGCAGCATGGATTTGAGGTCGACCAGATGGTTCTCGATGATGCCCTCAATGCCGTTGATCGAGCCGAAGATCGCGTCGATGGACGGCTCACGGAGCGCCTCGCGGAAGACGCCGAGCAGCGATGCATTGATCGCGCAGGTCGGACCGCCGGACTGTGCAACTGCAATATTGATCATGATGTTCCTTCACCTTCTGCATTACGCGGTCGGAGCCGCGCCTGATACATCTTATATTATACCGGACAACCGCGATTCTGTCAAGCAGAATGCGAACGGCACACGGACCGCGCAGCAAAAGCTCCCTGCTGCCGAAGCAAACAGGGAGCCAGTACGGTATTGCAGTGACGGATCGACATTGCAGATTCAGTGTCTCTCATGCATCCCATGATATTCAATCCGTAATGGGATTCCAAAGGGCTGGCAGCCCTTTGGCGGGAGTTTGAGGGAGGAGCCCTCAATATAAATCCATCGGAGATACCGCTTTTTCTACTGCCGCCGCGCGCTGCAGTCCAGCCCGAGCATTTCGCAGAGCCGCTCCAGCATCGCCTGCCAGCCGCAGACAGTGCCGGCTTCCGGCGCTTCGGTTGCGGCGGGGACTGCCTCGGTCATCTGCGTCACCGTCGTGACAGTCTGCGCCGCGGACGTAATGCGCTGTGTCATGACCGCCGGTGCAGTGGTCTGCGTGCCCGTCTCAAGCTGACCGGACGCCGCAAAGAACTGCGTCCAGTAGTACACCCCGCCGCGCTCGGTCACACCGACGCCGATATGCGTCACGCGGTCGCTGAGGATGTTGGCGCGGTGCCCCTCCGAGTGCATCCATGCGTCCATGACCGCCTCGGGATCGCGCTGTCCGTAGGCGATATTCTCGCCTGCATAGGTATAGCGGATGCCCGCCTCATTGAGCGCCGTAAAGCAGCTCTGCCCGTTCGGGCGCGTGTGCGAAAACACCGACTGGATCTCCTGCGCGCGGACCTGTGCGGGCGCGCTGAGCGTATCTGAGCAGACCAGCGGGGCAAGCCCGTAGGCAGCACGCTCGCGGTTGACGATCTGCGCGACCTGCTCTGCATAGCGCGCCGCGGTCTCACTGCCGTAGCTGACCGCCTGTGCTGCCGTCTGCACCGGGCGCATCCGGATTCCCGTCAGCAGCACGGCGCCTGCGAGCAGCACAGTCAAGCATCTGCGCAGCTTCATGAAAACCATCTCCTTTCAAGTCTGCGGGAGCAGCTCCCGTGTCTCTATCATAGCAAAACGCCGCGGAAATGTCAATTCATAAATGTTTCCATTTTAGCAATATTTGCCGGGCGCGAAAAAAATCCGTTTTAGCGTTCATAAATTATCCATAGATTGTTGACATTCTGTCCAATTTGTGCTACAATAAAGATGGAGATATATTTAGCAGAAAGGGAGCCGCCGCCACATGAACTTTTACGTCGACATCTACGCAAATATTCTGCCGGACATGCCGGTCATAAACAGCGGCGCCCTGAGCCATGAGCAGGCTGCCGAGCGCATTGCCGTTTTTCGGCGGAGCAATATCAAAACCGCAGCAGCAGCGCCGTTTTTCCAGCCGGAGCTCCAGTCGCGGGAGCAGTTTTTCGCACAGCGCAATGCACTGATTGAGGCATCGAACGCAGCCGGACTGAACACGGTGCTCGTGCCCGCAGCCGTGCTGCCGCTGCAATACTGCATGGACGATCTGCGCGGGCTGCAGCCGTTCGCACTCGGCAAATCGCAGTATCTGCTGGTCGATCTGCCGACACAGCCGATCACCGAGGAATTCTGCGAGGCGCTTTCGCGGCTGCGGATCGTCAGCGGGCTCTGTCCGGTGGCAGTCGATATCGAACGCCACTTCGATTTCTGGTCGCCGGAGGACTGGCTGACGCTCCGGCAGGCAGGCATTCTGCTGCAGATCTCGATCGACGGACTGCTGAATCCGGAGTACCGCAAGCTGTCGCTCTATCTGCTCGCGAACCAGTACGCGCATTTTGTGGCGACGGGCGCACACCCGATCGACGAGCCGCTCCGCTTCACTGAGACCATGCGTCTGCTGCAGCGCAGTCTCCCCGCCGAGCTCTACCGCCGCATCAAGAACAACCCCGGCATGCTGCTCTCCAACGCCGAGCCGTCGTCGTTTTTGTAATGAAGTGCCTCCGGCGGATTGATAATGGGGCGCTGCCCCAAACCGGCTTCAGACTCGAAAAATGCGTAAATTCGTAAAAACCGAGCAGGTGCGATGCTTTTACTACAATCACCAGTGCAAAATATTGCAAATTTGAGCAAGATATTGCACTCATTTGCAAGGATTTGCACACGCAGTTCCCACGCAAGTTCCCATGAACAGTTCACACGATTTGCATACACCAGCCCTCATTCACCAATGGAAACTCGCGTAAACATGAGAAAAAGCACAAGCATAGCTTATTGACGGCAATTCAAAGCAGTTCCCGTGAAAATCTGCTTTTTCCGTTATGATTTCGACAACGTGCTCGCTCTTGCACAAACTGAAACTGACCTTTGCCCGGCGATTTTTCGTGAATCGTCGGGCTTTTTCAGCTCCATATGTGATGATCTGAATGCAAGGTGTTATGTTTTTTTTGCTTGACTTTTTCAGTCGTCTGTGATACAATGGTGTCGATTTTTCCGAAAGGGGGGAGGCACAGCATGAAGCAGGATGAGCAGATCGATGAACTGATCCGGGAATACTATCCGGCTGTATATCGGTTTTGCTTTGCGCGGCTCGGATGCAGCAAACAGGCAGCAGAGGACTGCGCGCAGGAGGTCTTCCTGATTCTGATTCAGAAGTATGATTCTCTCACCGAAACGGAAAATCTCCGGACATGGCTGCTGCGCACTGCGGAACGTGTCATCTGCAATTATCTGCGGAAGGAGCAGAGGCACAGGCATGTGCAGCTGGACGATGTTGTGCTGCCGGATGACGGCGGAATGTCCTCGCTGATGCTTGAGACGCCGGCGGAACGGCTGAGGAGCATTCTCACGGAGGAGGAGATGCAGCTGCTGACCGAATACTATTCCGCCGAATACGGCAGCCGGAAAGCGGTCGCAGCGCGGTACGGCATGAGCATGAGGGAATTATACTACAAAATCGAGCGGATCAAAAAGAAAATTTTGGATAATTTCTACGAAGTTTAGATTTTTGTCGGAAACTGAAGGGTCTGCAGACATTGTATTATCAGGAGGACCAAATGAAACGATTGCCAAAGGAGGGTGCAGCTATGCAGAACAATGAACGGAACAACACCCGGGAAGCAGATATCGAGATGCTCAGGGAAATGCTGGAGCAGGAACTGCAGAAGCCGGAGGGGGAATGGGATTACGACCGGATCGACGCGCTTTCCGCTGCGGTCATGGACGAAAGCATGACGCAGGAGCAGCAGGAACAGGCGATCCGGCAGGGACTGGATCGGACGCTTCGGGTCTGCGCGGCAAAGCGGACGCCCATATTCCGGAGAAGCTGGGTCCGGCGGATCGCTGCGGCTTGCGCCTGTGCGGCGATGCTGTTCGGTGTAAACAGCTGGATGCTGCACGCAACGGGTGTTGGGATTTTGAAGCATGTTTATACGTTCTTTGATCGCAGCGTTGTGCTGGAATTCTCCGATGAAGACAAACAGACGAAATCTCTGGATATCGCGCAATCCGAAGACCCCTTCGGCATCCGGAGCGAGTGCGAAAAGTACGGATTTTCTCCGCTGGTGCCGCAGTACCGCCCGGAAGGATTTGAGACGGAATATATTAATCATGACGAGACGGATGAAGAGCAGTATCTCGATTTCTACTATAGAAACGCCAAAAAACAGATCATCATTATTTATCGCTACTATGAGGACGCGGATGCTGTTCCGATGCAGGGCTGGGGCATTCCCTCAGATACGCATAATGTTTCGGAGCTGGAGCTTCAGGGCGTGACCGTCACGGTGTCAAAGGAGGATCAGCAATACAAAGCAATGTTTCTGCTGAATAACACAGTCTACTATTTCGGCACACACAATTTGGACCCTGCAGAAGCGGAGCATATTCTGTGCAGTATGTTCGGATGAAATGATGTACAATCAGACAATGCTAAAATTAAGGATTTTTGTGCAATGATACAAAGTTTGGATAATTATCGGAAAGTGGGGGTGTTCCAGACATTGTATTATCAGAGGGGCAAACAGGAACAGAAAACAGCAAGGAGGTGAAAGCGATGAAGTGGTTCAAAAAAGCATTGGTGATGCTGATGGCAGCGGTCATGATGTTCTGCTTCCCGGTTCATGCACTGGCTGCGGACGGCGAAGAAAGCCCGGCGAGCCCCGATTCCGTCGGACTGATCGAGCACTATGGCGCGACCCTGAGCTCCGGCAGCAAGCGCGTCTTGCTCAATGCGTCTGTTACGGCAAACGCAGTGATGGCAAAGATCGGCTTTAAGGACATCAAGATCCAGCAGAGTGCGAGCGGCACGGGAAGCTGGTCAAACTACTTTGAGCCGAGCGACCAGCTTGCGGAAAACAAAAACAAGTATTCCCTGAGCAATTTCCTGGTTGCGGTCCCCGGCGGCTATTATTACCGCGTTGAGCTCACCTTCTATGCGAAGGAAACCGGCTGGTTCTTCCCGGACACCGAGAGCATCACGGTCACGACCAACTCCGTCTGGGTGGCTTGATGCCGAACCGCAGCGACAGTGAAGAAAGGATGATGCCTATGACCGCCCTGAAACGGAGCAGCCGCGCTCCGAAGCTGCCGCGGCACCGCTGTGACCTCTGCCGCTTTCTGCCCCCCTTTGCGCCGTGGGGCTGCCCGCTGCGCGGGAGCGGCAGATGTCCGATTCCGCCCGACGATTCTGAAAGGAGAATTTACTATGAAAAGGCTGATTTCTGTGCTGCTTGCCGCAGCGATGACCGTCTCTGCAATGAGCGTGAGCGCGTTTGCGGAGGGTGACGAACGTGACGTGATGCTCCCGGAGGAGCTTTTGAACAGCATCAATGCACTGCCGGTATACGCTTTAGGTGAGGACTTGTCTCTCTACGAACCCGGCGACGTGAATCTGGACGGAAAAGTGGATGCAAAAGATGCAACACTGATCGCTTATGAATTCAACGGCTATTCTCTCATAAAAATGGGGCATACGCTGAATGATGTTCAGCGCTCGTTTGCAAATGTCGATACGACGATACACCCATCACTCTATGTTGAAATTGACGTTTGTGATGCCAATGCCGTTCTGAGGTATGCAAACTATAAGCTCATCGGCGGTGAGATGAATGCAGAGGAGTTCTTTGCAGCATGGAACGCCGGAGATACGGCTTATAGAGAATCAATATGAAAAGAGGGTCTGTAATATGAAAAAGCTGATTTCTGTGCTGCTTGCCGCAGCGATGACCGTCTCTGCAATGAGCGTGAGCTCGTTTGCAGAGGTTATCAACACGAGTGACTACAATGAGCCGGTGTATGCTTTGGGCTCCGATCTGTCTCTGTACGATACCGGCGACGTGACTCTCGACGGAGTGATCGACAGTAAGGACGCTAACCTGATTATCGAAGATTTCTGCATGTATGAGCTTCTGGAATTAGGGCACAGGCTAAATGAAGATCAGCTTTCTTTTGCTGACGTCTGGAAGGATGAGCGCAACCGCATTGATTCTAAGGATGCGATCGTCGTCATTTATTATTGGAACTGTCAGCTTCTCGAAATAGACGGCACCGTCGGAATCGGTATGGATGAATTTGTAAATCTCTACACAGAGACCTCCGGTTTCAAGGGAGTTCTCGAACCCTGACGAACAAATACATACATCATCATCGCATGAGGAGGAATTATCATGAAGAAAATACTACTTTCGATTGTTGTATCAATCGCCAGCCTGATTTTGTTCTGTTGTCTCAGAACACTGTCAGCTAAAGCGGTAGATACTGAGTTTTCTGTGGCATCGCGCGTTATTTTGGCATCAGAAGTCGACACTTGGAATAGTAAGCTGACAGCCGAATACCCTGATCTTGATAACCATGTTGGGCATGATGCTGTTCAGGCAGGCGATATAATGGTTGATGTCTATCTGACTCACAACACTGGATATGCGGGTTCTGGTGTTGGTATTTACATTGATACAGCAAATTTTTATGCACTTGCTTCATATCATGACAATCAAGGATTAGGTGGGGCGATTCTAGCGGGGGAAGCATCGGACTACATTCAAATGACTGTCAGTAAACTTTATAACGCATCAAATGGTATAATCGGTATAACAACCAATTCGTTTGGTAATGAAACCGATGACGGCATTTATACAACTTTCTTCCTTCGGGCAAAGACAAATGCCACAGATCTGACACACCCTGTCTCCGGAATAAAAGTAACTCAGTTCTGCACAGCACAGAATGTAGATATTGACTATGAAATCGAAACGCAGACACAATGCGAATACATTCCCTACATTCTGGGCGATCTGAACGGTGACGGCGTGGTGAATACAAACGATTCCAATTATCTGATGAGCGCAATATCAAACGGTAATATCACAAGAGCTACACTCGCGAATCAGTTTGTCGGAATGGCAGGCATGTATTATCACAATCAGGTCATTTTTGAGGTCGCAGACGTAAATTCCGACAATGTCATCAACCAGACGGATGCAAATCTGATACTGACTTACTACAACTATATACTCCTTGAGATCAACTATAACGGACCGATTGGCACTCAGCTTTATATTACCGTCACATATAATATCACGATTGTGACATAAGAATTTTACCCTGTATGAAAGCCTAGCCAATCTCTGTTGCAGCATTTCCTCCACACAAGCCGCCCCTGCTTTTCCATCCGGCAGGGGCGGCGATTCTTTTGCAAAAGGGTTTCGGGAATCTCCCGGCAGCGGAAAGGAAACGGGGGTGAGGCTGAATGAAATGGCTGTATCTCAGCTGCTGTTCGATTTCACGGCATCTGCTCGTTTTTTTATTGATCACACTGGAGTACCTGTGTATTCTCATTGGCGCAAATGCGCTATTAGCAAACTATAATCAAAGCGCATCGCTCCAGCGACCTTATGAACGATTTCTGGATCGGGATGGCTATTTTCTAAGTGTTTCTTCTGAAGAACCCGATCCTGACCACCTACAGCAGAGTGTGCGTTTTTCTTATGATATGTAACAAAACGCCACACAATGTTGTCATATAGATTGGTGAAAGTAATCTCATCCTTATGAACGGTGCAGAATCATATTTCTTCGCTGAAAGTCAGTCTGTGCTGTATCATCTTGACAGGGAACAGGAGGAAAAATCATGAAACGAATGACTGCCATATTTTGCGCCTGCGCGCTGCTCTGCGGCTGCCAGCAGTCCACGCCGGAGCTTGTGCCGGAAACAACGACGGTACAAGCGGCAACGGAAACGACCGCAGAAGCGACAACTGCGGCACAGCAGGAGACAACAGCATCCGCACCGAAACTGCTTTCACTGGCGGCGGACTGGTCGAACCGTTTTGAACTGATGCGCTCGCACGGCGTCAGCATGAATCTGAAAAACAGTGACGGAGAATTCATTACTGATACGAATTGCCGCGCAGAATCAGGCAAACTGAATGTGCAGCTCGTGTATGCGCCGAACACCGACCCTGCGGTCGAGCCGGCAGATGCCAGGATTGCAGTGTTTGCGGCAATCAACGGGCAGCTCTGTGATTTCACGGCGGGGAATGTGCAAAGCGAGCAGGGTTGCCTGCTGCTGGTACGGCCGGTCAATTCGGAAAGCACCGACACGTTAATTCTCGAAGATGTGCCGATGCAGAAGGGCGGCAACAAGCTCACGGTTTGCCTGCTTGTCTGGTTTCCTCAGATGGGGCTTTGCAGTGCCGCAGAATACGAAGTGCCGTTTGCATCAGATGCAGCATTCGGCGGAAAAACAGCTGAACAGACGCAGACTTCCGCGTTAAAGGGAGTTGAGACAGTGAGCAGCGCCGGAAAAACTGCCGCAGAGATTCAGAATCTGAAGCAGATCACGCTTTCCGTGACGGAAAGCGACGTCCCGACCGATCCCGTAAACGGTGCTGCATATATCTCCGCGGAAACGCCGCTTCGGTTTCCGCTTGCCAATGACAGCCCGGAGGAATCAAAAAAGAAAACGGGCTTTTGCGTCATCATGCAGGACGGCGCCGTAATTCCCGGATGGAACGGCAAGCAGCTTCTTTCTCTCTCCATGAAGGAGACCGATATTGTGATGAATCTTCCGTTTTCTGCATCGTGTGACAGCGGGCGGTATACCGCATTTGCCTGTGCGTTTTTTGAGCTGAATGCGGCGGAGCAGCCGCAGTGCATCAGTTTTTCATCGCTCTGCTTTGCAGGAGAAAAGCCGTGAAGTGCGCGGGTCTGCTTGTCAGCGGCGCGGCTGCTCTCTGTGTGATGACCGTCAGCGGTTTGGCGGCAATGGGTCGGCTCGCAGACGAAACGCAAAGCGGCATCGGCAAGGTGCATCGGCTCACGGCACGCATGGCCTGTCAAAATCCGCTGCTTTGCGACGATATGGGCATTCTTTTTTCCGCGGTCGACGATTCGGGCGAGGTCATGTACCGCTTTGACCCGCAGAGCGGCAATGCAGCGCCGGTTTGCAGCAGGATTCTCTGTGATCACCGGAGCCGCCGCTGTTCGCTGTACCGGCTGCACCGTTTTCTCGGCGATACGGACATGGGCGGCATGAGCTGGTTTGCCGCGGATGGCGCGATTCTGTACGCGGTGCTGAAAGAGGATACCATCACGCTGCGGCGCTGGGAGCCCGCCGGAGGCCGTGACAGTGCGCTGTACGATTTTCCCGCCTATATCGTGCAGACCGACGCGCTCGGCATCGAATATAAAACGCAGAGCGGCATCTATGCGGCAGCACAGCTCGATGCAGACACATGGTTTGTGCATTGCTGTGACAAGGGCTGGCTGTTCGATTTTGATATGAATTTGCGCTTCACATTTCCGGTCGAGCCGGCATATTACCGCTATACATGGACAGACCGTGCGCTGTATTGGACTGCAAACGGCAGACTGCGCGAATGCGATCTGCAAACCGGTGCGGTCCGCAGCTGCGCAGAAACTGAATTGCCGATCTGTGTCGGTGTGTTTGCCGATGCCGATGCGGTCTACTGTCAGACGGAGGCACAGATCGTGCGGTATGAACCGGAAACCGAATGCATCACACTGGTTGCGGAAACCGACCCGCATACCGAATCGGCACTGGTGGGCGGAAAGCTGTATTTTTACCGTGACGGTGTCATTTGCCGCATGAATCCGGAAACCGGTGAGACCGAATCCCTGCCCGCACTGGAGGAGCTGCCGGTCGGTGCATATCAGGAGCGGCTGGTGATCTCATCTTCCGAAAACAATGCGGCGCGTATCAGGCTGACGGCGGTGGAATCATGAAATACGAACTGAAAAAGCTGATCTGCCGCACGGAAACGCTTGTGCTGCTGGTGCTCAGTGTGATCGCGCTTGTGGCGCTCGGCATGCGCGGCAGCAATACGGACAAGGCGCGCGCAAGGCTGTCCCGTGAAATCACGGCGCAATATGCCGGCATGCCCGATACCGAGGCAGCCCAAATGCTGAAACAGGAAATGGAAACCGCCGCAGATATCGAGAGATACAATATCATGAACACGCTCCTGAACAGTGTGGAGCAGTTTCGTGCGCGCGACGAGCAGATCGCCGGACAGATCCGGAAATGGAAAACCGATGCAGAAAGCGCCCCGACCGCGTATCGGCGGCGTGAGCTTGAAAAAGCGGTGCGTGCGTATAACCGCGCCTATGCATATCCGCTGTGCGATCGCAATGCCGCAGGACTCGGGCTGATGCAGCTCGGGGATTCGGTGTATCAGTATCTCTATTTGCTGCTGGTGCTCGCGCTCTGCTGTGCGCTCTTTTCGCAGGAGCACGAAAGCGGCATGTTTCAGGTGCTCTATGCTGCAAAAAAGGGAAAGGCGGCGCTGTTCCGACAGAAGGTCTGTGCAGGTATGCTGTTTGCGGCGGTGCTCGGAATGCTGTTTCAGGGGCTGCTGTTTTTCTTTCTATGGGTAAGGCGCGGTCTGTCGTTCTCGCTGCTCGGTGCACCGCTGCAGACCTTCCCGGAATTTGCGCTCTGCCCCTTCGCGCTCAGTCTTGCTGAATATGTGCTGCTGCGCGGGTTCGTTTTTGCACTCGGTGGCGTGCTCGCAGTCGCGATGATCGCCGTGATATCGGCGTTTTGCAGGCGAACACTCATGATCTTCGCCGCATCGGCTGCAATTTGTGCTGTACTGCTTCTGCCCGGTCTGACTGCGCAGACATCTGCGGCGGGAGATATCATGCACCGCGGCGGGCTGCTCTGCATCATGCAGATTGAACAGTATCTGCGCGGCTATGAAACGGTCAATGTCTGCGGATATCCAGTCTGGCAGATCGTACTGACGCTGATATTTACGGTGTTATTCATCGCGGTCCTAACGCTAATCGGGCGGATTTTCTATGCGGAGGTGCGCCATGCTGAAATTTGAACATCTGACAAAACAATACGGCGATTTTGCGGCGCTTTCCGATTTTTCCGCAGAGCTCGGCATCGGTATTTACGCGCTGCTGGGACCAAACGGCGCGGGCAAGAGCACATTGATGAATCTGATCGCGGGATTGATCGAGCCGACTGACGGAGCAATTCTCTGGGACGGCAAAAGCACCCGCGATATGGGCGCGGATTTCCGCGGCATGCTCGGTTTTATGCCGCAGTACCCGGGATTTTACAAGCGCTTCACGACGGTCGAATTGATGCAGTATATGGGCGAATTGAAAGGTTTATCCAAAAACGATGCAAAATCGCGCGGTCTGGAATTGCTCGAGGCGGTGCATCTTTCCGAATCGGCAAAGCAGAAGATCGGCACGTTTTCGGGCGGTATGAAGCAGCGGTTAGGGCTTGCACAGGCGCTGATCGGCAGCCCGCGCGTGCTGCTGCTCGACGAGCCGACCGCCGGACTTGACCCCAAAGAGCGCATCCGATTCCGCAATCTCATCAGCCGGTTGGCGCAGAATATGACTGTGATTTTCTGCACGCATATTGTCTCGGATATCGAAACAATCGCGCGCGAGGTCATTTTGCTGAAACGCGGAAAGCTGCTGCGTTCCGACAGCATTGCCGCGCTGGTCGGCGATATGCAGGGCAAGGTTTGGGAGATTGCCGCGGAGCCGGAGGAAGCGGAAAATCTGCTCGACAAATTTCCGCGTGCAAGCCTGATCAGCCGGGATATGCAGCCGGTCGTTCGTATTGTGCAGGACGATTGCCCGCAGGAAAACGCCCGCGCGTGCGTACCGATTCTTGAGGACGTCTATCTTTATTATTTCGGGGATGATGCGTCATGAAGCGGGCGGTCTGCACACGGTATGAATGCAGAAAGCTGCTGTTCGCACAGCGCGGGATTTGGCTCATTGCGGCGGCAGTTTGCGTGCAGATATTGATTTGTCTGACGGCGCGGTTTCACGCATATAATTACACATTCGACACGAACGCCTACCGCATCTATGCGGAGCGCTTTGCGGGACCCTATCGCGCGGAGACAGCGGCGGAAATTGCCGAAGAGCTTGCAGAACAGATCAACAATGCGAACACACCCCTGCCCGACAGCCTGACTGCGGACGAATACGCCGAATTCAGCGCAAACATCTCGCTCGCACAGAGTAAGATTGCGGTTTTGCAGGAAATCTCAGCGCATTACAGCACACTCGAACACACAGGCGGTGACATGTGCTACGATCTCGAGCTCTGCGACCTGATCGCGCGCTTTTCGGTGAACTGGAGCTCGCTGCTTTGCATTGCCGTGCTGACCGTGCTGATTCTGCTCGGCGACAGAGGCTGCGGCATGGAGCAGATCTTATTCCCGACGAAAGCGGGAAAACGGCGCATTCAGGCGGCAAAGCTGCTGACCGCCGCTGTGTTGAGCGCCGTGGTGACTGCGCTGTGTCTTGCGCTGCAATGGGGCATATTCGGGGTACGTTGGCAGCTCGGGAAATGGGATATCCCGGTGCAGAGCCTGACCGGTTTCTTCGGCTGTGCGTTGCAGATCACGGTCGGACAGGCAATTCTGCTCGCTTCATTCATGCAGATTATGGCAGCTGTATCTGCGGCAATGCTGACCGCACTGTGTGCTAAACTACTGAAAAAAGAAATCCCGGCGATCACGGCGGCTGTCATGCTCATCGGCATCGGAGCGGCGATTTCGGGGCAGATTCCGCAGACAGCGCCGTTTCTGCTCTGGCGGTCGCTTTCGGGAATGTCTGCGCTGTCTGGCGCATCTGCCCGGGATGTTATCGTTTCCCTTTTGTTCATGGTACTGCGGTTGACCTTCATACTCGGTGCTGTTACGAACGAATCAATGCTGCGCTGGTAGATTTCAGCGCATACCGTTCCGAATAGTTCTGATCCTTATAGAAGGGAATCGCAATAAAATAGACATGGTGATATTCGCCGTCTGCTATTTGAAGCTTTGTAAGGTCGACTACCTTTTGCACATGGTACCTGCGAAGGGCGTGACGTCGATATAATCGCAGCCGTCAAAGGCGCCCCGGACAAGCTGATGATCAAGATACATTGAAACGCAGTATTTGCAGGGCTTGCCGCCGCCGTACATGCAGAGCGTCAGCGTGTCATTCTGCGTGAACGGCATCTGATTCTGCGGGTTTGCCATGCGCTCGGCGGGCGTGATGAGCACACCGTTTTTCAGCGCCTTGAGAAAGACCGTGCTGTCCAGATCATTGCCGTCGTTTCCGCCGACCGCGTTCATCTGTCCGTAAGCTCGATGACTTCGGTTTCAAGGACTGGAACGAGCCTCTGGTGTTCGCTGCAAATCACTCGGACATTGATCTGCGGACGGTGCATGTCAGCAGGTCGAGCAGTTCACAGCAAGGAAGGTACATTAATCGTAAAAAACAAGATCGATCCGGTGAAAGTGTTCATGGATCGCAGCTCGCTGAATGGACTTCTCTTTTGTCATGACTATCTGATTGCGATCAGCGACAGAGAGTGGGAAAAGAACGCGAAACGAATCAAGGGGAAAATTCTCAAACGGTCGCAGTTTTTCAAACAACAGTGCAGACTGTGTTGCGGTTTGTTTCTATGAAAATAAAGCGGCGGTGCTGATCAAGGAGTTCTCGCTGTATGTAATCCTGACAAGAAAAACGCCGAAGGATTACTATGAGGTGATGCAACGAAGTCAAAATGATTCAGAAGAAAATGTGTGAGAGTGAAGGGTTCGGGATATCCCGATTGCGGAGCAACAGTCGTCGTGCTGCACAGAGATTTGAAAAGTGCAGCACGGTGTCTGCCGTCAAGGTCGCAGACTTTGCCCAACAAGTGAAGCCTAGCGGAACGGTCTGTTTTGATGAGCCGAAAACGGCTTGTCGAAACAGATATTGGGTTACATCAATCTATTTAGTCGTAAAATCGGGTGTTTCACAAACCTGTCACACAAAAAACGGGGTGATTGCGAATATCCGCATTTCCGATGGATCATGATGCAGAGACAAAAAGAATGCAGCAGCCCGCAATCATGAAAACGCCAAGCCGAAAGTTACGCTAGGTTTACTGTACGTTTATCTGCAAAATCCAAAATGTCTTTTTTGAATTTGCCCGAAGTAATTATTTCAGGAATCACAAAGCGGTCAATATGCCGCAAGCGACTTTCTTGAAAAAGAGATTCACGAATGAGCCGCCGGTCAGATGAGGACCGGCGGCTTTGCATTTCATTTTTCTTGCAAAACGGTATTGACAATCGAACGAATGTTTGATATAATAGAGTCGTAGAACATCTGTTCCTTGCATTTTTGCGGTTGCTTTGTAATCTTCAATTTCATTGTGCTGCATTCTCCGGGGAAAAACTGAGGCCTCGACGGCAACACTGCTCCGCCGTCGGGAGATTCCCGTACCCTTTTGCGTAGTTCGATTTCGATTTCGCTTTACTTTTTCGTCTGAATGGTGTATACTGTAGTTGAGGGCTATGGTGTATGCCTTGAGAAAAGGAGTATACTATGGCAAATGCAAAACAGATGCCCTCCGGCAACTGGAGGGTTCAGGTGTTCCTCGGTACTGACGAAAACGGAAAGAAGATGAAGAAGTCCATCACCGCACCGACGCGATGGGAAGCTGAAAAGCTGGCAGCGGAGTTTGTGCAGAATATGCAGACCGCACGTAGCCGGTTCACAGTCGCGCAGGCTGTCCGCGGGTACATCGACAGCAAGAAGAATGTGCTCTCGCCGTCCACGGTCTTCGGTTACGAGAACATTCTCAAGTCGAGACTGCAGAACATTATGAGCATTGACATCAACGAACTGGACAGCTTCATGCTCCAGCGGGCGATCAACGAGGACGCGATGTGCTACAGCCGCAAGTCGATCGCGGAAGCCAAGAACCTGATTTTCGCCGCATTAAAGATGTATGGCGTTCGTCCTGATTTCATCATCACACTGCCGCCGAAGATTCCCAGAGTGATCAAGCTGCCGACCGCGGAACAGGTGATTCAGATGATTCACGGCACAGAGATCGAGCTGCCGTGTCTGCTGGCGATGTGGCTCTCGTTGAGAATGAGCGAAGTCCGTGGTCTGCAGTTCGGCGACATCCAGAACGGTGTGCTGACGATTCAGCGGAGCAGGCTGTTCATTGGCGGAAAAGATGTCATGCGGAATGTGAACAAGACCTTCAATTCAACCAGACGTCTTTTCGTACCGACCTACATTCAGAAGCTGATCGACCGTGTACCGCATGAGCATGACGATGACTTCATTGTTCAGCAGAGCTACAGCTTCATTTCGACCAGCCTGAAAAAGCTGTGCAAGTCGAATGGCTGTCATCTCACGTTTCACCAGATGCGGCACTTAAATGCCAGTGTGATGCTGATGCTCGGCATTCCGGACAAGTATGCAATGGAGCGCGGCGGCTGGGCGAGCAACGGCGTATTGAAGTCGGTTTATCAGCACACATTCAGCGAGGAGCGCAAGCAGGTTGACGAGCGAATTGACGGCTACTTCAACGATTTGCTGCGGGTTTGATCACCCTCTGTCTCTGCAAAAGTTCCCCGTCAGTTCACATTTTCAAATCCAAAGCTGCGAAAAACGCGTATTTACGATTGGTTTTGAAATGGACAGAGGGGCGCTGCCCCAAGCCCTGCCAAAGGGTCAGAGACCCTTTGGAATCCCACTATTATGCAAAATAACGTATTTATGCAATTTACATGCAAAGTATTAAGACAGAACAACATTCCGCATTCAAAAAAACGCGCCCGAAAGCAACATAAGTGCTGCTTTCGGGCGTCGTTTGTTTGATCGCTCAGACATGCCGCAGGGGCTTGCGCTCCTCACGGGAGCAGGTGTCGGTGCGCAGCTCGAGAAAATCCTCCTCGGGCATCCCGGCTTCATTGCGGAACACCCCCGAATAGACCTCCTCGATCTCGGGATTTGCCGTCTTGACCGGGCAGCAGTCCGCGATGTCGCAGAGCCGCACCGTCACGGTCTCGCCCTCGATGTTCGTGTAGGTACGCTCGACAAAATCGCTCGCATAGTTGCGCGCATGTGCCGTTGCCTCATCCTGCGAGGCAGCATGCACGCGCAGCAGCGATTCCTCATAAAACACCGCATTCGGCAGTGTGTAGCGATAGATCATTTTCACGCCGTAAACTTCAGTTTGCATGGCTGAGAGCCTCCCTTTCTTCTCTACATCTGCAAGATTTCTTTGATGCGCTGCACAAAATCCACAATCAGCATCAGCGCACCGAATACGAATACTGCAGCAAACGCGATCTTCTTGCCGAGCGTCATGTGCTGCTGCGTCCAGACGTTTTGCGGGCATTTCCTGTCCACACAGAACGCAATGCTGTCGCCGGGGCTGTAGGTCTGCCCTTTTTCTGCGGGAAGATTCGTAATCAGCTGCAGCCCGTCCGCCTCATAGCCGACAATCAGGAGCGTCTGCCGATTCCACGCCGCTGTGCGCAGCACCTCGCCGGTGACATCTCTGCCCCGTGTCTGCATTGCGTGCCATGCGTAAAGTGCAACAACGCCCAGCCCGATCAATAATGCGCTGAATATGCTCCAGACGGCAATGCGGATGACCTTCCGCTCAGACAGCGTCAGGAAGCCGAGCGGATACCGAGCCAGACCGTCACAGAGGAACAGAAGCGGCACAATCACAACGATCGCCAGCAGGACAGCGACCAGCCCCCGCAAATAAGCCGACATATCACGGACGGCGTAGAAGCACTTGGGATGCTTGGCATGATACCGCACTGTTATCTGCTCGCCGACCGAAAAGCGCGGCTCCGTATCGGCATATTTCATCGAGCCGGTATATGTCCTGCCCGCCGCTTCAAAGGAGAATTCCGTCCAATACTGCTTCAGGTCGTCCTTGAACGGTTTTTCCCGGACTGCGGTCACGGTGCCCTCGGCGCTTTCCGACGCGCGGCGGCACCGGATCCATACTGCGGCGAACCGAATCATCAGCAGAATCAGCAGCAGGAGCCCGACACCGAGCACAGTCAGCACGATCCGCATATCAGACCAGCTCGGTCGGCTGCGGCAGATTTTTCAGCAGCAGCTCGATCTGCGAGCGGTTTGCGATCCATTCGCTGAATGCGGTCGCCGAGCCCGCCGCAATGCCTCTGCGAAGTGCCTCCATCATGGATTCGCCCTGTGCGCAGCCCGCGAGAAAGCCGCCGAGCATCGAATCGCCCGACCCGACCGCATTCTTCACGGTGCCGTGCGGCGCGGAGAGATGCCAGACACGGTCGTCCTCGGTGAAGAGCAGTGCGCCGTCGCTGCCGAGCGACATCAGCACATTCAGCGCACCCATTTTCCGAAGCTCCCGCCCGTAGGGCAGCGCATCCCACCATGTGTCGATCCGCGCATCAAACAGCGCACAGACCTCCGGCAGATTTGGCTTGATCAGGAACGGGCGCATCGTCAGTGTCTCACGCAGCGGATCACCGGCTGCATCGACCGCGATGCGCGCACCGGTCTCCGCGAGCTGCTCCATGATCTCCGCATAGTAGGTCGCGGGCGCGTTTGCCGGAATGCTGCCGGCAAGCACGATGAAATCATCTGCGCCGTATTTGCGGAGCTTTTCGAGCAGCTGCACGGTCTCCCCCTCCGTCACCGTGACGCCTCTGCCGTTCAGCTCGGTGACGGCGCCGGTCTCCTTGATCTTCAGGTTGATGCGCGTCATCTGGTTCGGCACGTTGATCCAGTCGGTCTGAATCTGCGTGCGCTGCATACGCTCTGAGATCATCGAGCCGGTCGTGCCTGCCAGAAAGCCGTAGACGGTGGTCGGCACGCCGAGCTGCTGGAGCACGAGCGATACATTGATGCCCTTGCCGCCCGCCGTAATCAGCTCATCGGAGGTGCGGTTGACGGTATTGCGCTGCAGCGGCGCAGAGATCGAAACGGTATAATCCACGGCGGGATTGGATGTGACTGTAGCAATCATGGCATTCTCCTCACGCAGCGTATCGGCTGCCGGGCTTTCTTTCTTTATGGTATGTCAGTTGTTGCCGGGGTATGCGCTCAGGGGAAGCAAAGATACATCGCGGCGAGAAAAACGGCAAGTGCCACCCCGCAGATCAGCAGATTCACGAGCAGCGTGCGAAACAGCCTGCGCCGCAGCTGACTGCGGTATTCCCTGCGCAACAGAATGTCGCCGTTTTCGCGGGCATCCGCCGGAGACTGCGCATAGCTGCCGGCAGAAAACACGGTCCGGCGCATCGCAAAGGCGACCGCATCGCCCTCGTGCAGCAAACCGGCATCGGGCGAACGGCTCACGATCGCCGCGCGGTGTGACAGACGCGCCGCATCCTGAAAGCTGACGCAGAGCACGGTTCTGTCCGCAAGGCGCTGCACGCGCTCGCATGTGCCGCGAAACACACGCCGTTCGCCTAGCAGCGAAGCGATCTGACCGCAGGCACGGCACACCAGCGCGAACAGCACGGCAAGCGGCAGTCCGGTCAGAAAATAGCGCCATTTTCCCAGCGAATCCGCCGGAATCAGCAGCATCGGCATGTGCGTGCCTCCCCTCGGTTTTCTCTGTATCTTCATTATACCACAGATACAGCCCGATTGCAAGATGAAACCGCAAAAAAAGACCCTGCCGCATCCGGCAGGGTCTCTTGGCATGAATAATCAGTCCCAGGAATCCAGTGAGTACGCAATCAGATTTGCGAAAGTGAAGTCGTCAATGGATTCGATTGTGCCTTCTTCAGGATAGTTCGCAGAAACTGCGACTGCTGCATTTGTAGCGTCAGCATCGGTAGTCGAACCGGGTTCATTCTTTGCCTTGTGAATCTGGAAAGACGTGTAGGTGGAGCCGCTCGGGTGAACAAAATATCTTCTTTCATAGCTTGTTTGGGAGTAGGCAGATTTGAAGGATGAAATGCTGGAGTCGGATGAGAAGCCGCCGCGTGCAGTAGACTTTGACGGATATCCGCCGATGTAGTCAGAATTCGTCAGAGCCGCGCAGACAACACCCCTAACCGCATAATCCTCAATGTATGCCATCCAGGTTGTCGTGGTGCTGCCCTCGCACAGACGTATCATGCGCTGCATCAGCGTCGTAGTGGAGGTGGAAGCGTCCAGTGCCCCCGTCACAGCCGCACCGGATTCCAGACTCGGGGCGATCACACCCGTACTGCCCTTGCGAGTAACCACTCTGCACGCATCAGAGATATGACCGTTCTCACCCTTCATCACCAGAATGCCGGAAAGCATTGTGCCGTTTGAGTCAGTGCGGTTTCCGTAAAGCATGCTGGTATCTGCATTGCGGTCTACAAACTCAAATTCCTGACAGATCGTCTGGAGCGAATTGAAAATGACGCGCGCCTGCGCATTCGATGTATTCAGACGGCTGCGGGTCAGATAACCGTTCACCGCCGGAATGAAGATCGCCGATATAATCGCGATGATGCCCAGAACGACGATCATCTCCATCAATGTAAAACCGCGAAGCCGCTTGGTCTCAGTCTGTTTCATTAGGAATCCCCCTTTTTCGGAATGAGGAGCTGACGGGACATAGCCCGGCACTATGAGTTTAGTATACCACATCCGGCGCAAAAAGTCAAGAGAAAATGAACAAATTGTGAAGAGCAAAACCGACAAATCCGCATCTCCCGATTTGTGCAGAATGCCGAAGTCACTCCGCGGGGATCCTGCGCAGGATCGGCGAGAGCATCATCCGGCATCCGGAGAGCAGCACGGGATCGGGCAGCGCAAATTCAGAGTCCGGCGCGTGCAGCACCAGCGGAACATCCTCCCGCGGCACGGCGGGCAGCGTCAGTGTATGGCACACAGCGTCCGCGGTCTTTTCGACCGTCAGCACTGCGCCGAATGTGCTGCAGAACCGCGTCAGCAGCACATCCTCGGAGATCAGCGTCCCGTCCGGGCAATAGGGCAGAAGCGCGTCGCCGGCGGATTTCCCCCTGCGCGCGGTCACGGAGAGAACGAGCACATCGCCGCGGTCCGCAAAGGAAACAGTGATATCTGTTTTCTCCGGGTCGCCGCGCTGCGCCGTGAGCAGCATGGACATCAGCGCCGCGCTGAGCTGATTGGGGTCGACGCGCGCATAGCCGGTGCCCTCCGCCTGATACCGCACCGTAAAGACCCCGCCCGAAGCCGCCCCGAGCGCGTTCGCAACGCGCCCCGCCAGCCCGGAGACCTCGATCGGCTCCAGCGTCTCCAGCAGCTCCTCCGTCACGGATTCGTACCAGAGCAGCTGCGAATTGCGCTGCGACAGGCAGAATATTTCGCAGCAGGCGTGCCGGATCGCGTCATCGGGCTGCTGACCGCCGGAATTTCCCTGCAGCACCGCAAGCACTCTGCCCGCCGCCTGTTCGCATACCCTGTCGTATTCGGTGAGCAGCTGGCGCATCTCCGGCGCCGTCAGCCGACGAACGCCCGCGAGCTTCTCAAACACCGCCACAAAGAACGGGCTGCCGCCGTCCGACATCCGCTGCACCCGGCAGCGATAGGGCACACCCTCTGCCGTGATATGCAGCTGACCGTCCGCCGGGATCAGCGGCTGCTCGGTGCCGATGCTGCTGCGCAGCGACCTGCACAGGCACGAAAGGAGGGTCTCCGCCTGTGCGCAGTTCTTCCAGAGCAGCCGGAAATCCGGCGTCACCGCACAGACCGGTGTGCTGTTTTCGCTGTGATACAGCGTCTCCAGTGCCGCTGTTGTTTCCTTACTGAGCTTCATATCCGCAGCCTCCTTGCTCTTTTCTATCATTATAACACGGAACGGCGGGAGTTGTCTGCATTTTCCGCGGATTCAGCAATATATATAAATCCAACGCAGAATTATTGTGTGCATTTGACAAAAATACCGTGAAACCGCTCTGAGCCGTTATTTTTTTATCAAAGTGCTTGCTTTTTTCCGCGAAATGGTGTAAAATAGAGGTATCAAATATCTAGGAGGTAATTCCCATGTCCGTTAAAGTTGCTATCAATGGTTTCGGCCGCATCGGTCGTCTGGCATTCCGTCAGATGTTCGGCGCAGAGGGCTACGAGGTCGTCGCGATCAACGATCTGACCAAGCCCTCCATGCTCGCACACCTGCTCAAGTATGACACTGCGCAGAAGGGCTACTGCGGCGTCATCGGCGAGAACAAGCACACTGTTTCCGCTGATGACGAGGCAGGCACCATC
>JAEELE010000043.1 GCA_016288755.1 Oscillospiraceae bacterium | reverse complement strand
GCAGGACTACATCCCGACAGACGAGGAGCTCGCAAAGTCGCTTGAGAGCCTGCCGCAGATGTAATCACTGACTTCATAAGGAGTGTTGTCTCTTGAACAACATGCAGTTTCTTTCGGCTGCATTTCTGGCGCTTCCGAAATTCGACACCTTTTATCTGATCATCGGCGCGATCGCGCTTGTGCTGCTGTTTGTGCTCAAGACGATCAAAAAGGTACTGCGGATCGTGCTGTGCGTCGTCGCAGCCATTGCACTGGTGATCTGGCTCTCCAGCAAGTTCGGCATTGAGCTGCCGTTCTCGCTGCCGTTCCTGTGATACGGCACAACCAAAAGCAAAATCTGCGCAGATACGGTCATTTCGTATCTGCGCAGATTTTTGTCTGCGGATGATTTCCGGCAGTCGGTGACGGGGTCGCCGCTCCGATTGTCCGCATCACGGGCAAGTTGACATTTTCCGCATTTTGCGCTATACTTATAAGGAGAATGCGCAGAACCGTCGGTTCCGCGCAGGAAGCGTTTTCTGAGATGATTCCGATGCGAAAGTGAGGTGTTTGCCGTGCTGGAGGTCACGCTGCCGGGCACGGGCGGTACGATGCCGCTGAAAAACCGCTGGCTGACATGCTGTCTGCTGCGGCAGGAGGGCGAAACGGTGCTGATCGACTGCGGCGAGGGCACGCAGATCGCGCTGCGCTGCGCCGGGAAAACCGTTCAGCGGCTGCGGCTGCTCTGCTTCACGCATTATCACGCCGACCATATCAGCGGGCTGCCCGGGCTGCTGCTCTCGATGGGTCTGGACGGACGCACCGAGCCGCTGATGCTCGCGGGTCCGAAGGGGCTGCGCAGAGTGGTCGAGGGGCTGCGGGTCATCGCGCCGGAGCTGCCCTTTTCGCTGGAATTCACCGAGCTTGCGGGCGGCGAACAGCTCCGTGCCGCCGGGCTGCTGATCGAGCCCTTTGCCGCACAGCACACGCTGCCGTGCCTCGGCTACCGCATGACGCTGCCGCGGGCGGGCAAATTTGACCCGGAAAAGGCAAAGGCGAACAATGTCCCGATGCGGGCGTGGGGGCTGCTGCAGAAGCAGGAGACCGTCGGATACGAGGGCGTGACCTATCACCGCGATCAGGTGCTCGGACCGAGCCGCCGCGGGATCGTCGTGACCTACTGCACCGACACGCGCCCCGTTGCGGCGATCGCGCAGTACGGCGTTGACTCCGATCTGATGATTCTGGAGGGCATGTACGGCGAGCCCGACAAGCGCAAAAAGGCGCTCGAAACCAAGCATATGATGTTCACCGAGGCGGCAGAGCTCGCGAAGGAGGCGGGCGCACGGACACTCTGGCTGACGCATTACAGCCCGTCGCTGCCCGACCCCTGCAGCTGGCTGGACGCACCGCGCGCGATCTTTCCGCAGACCTTCTGCGCCGCCGACGGGCAGTCGGTCGACCTCTGCTTTCAGGAGGAATCGAGAGAAATTGAATGAGAAATGAGAAGTGAGAAATGAGAAATGGTCCCGGTGCCGTGTGTTGCGCGAAACGGGCACGGCTCTGCGTAAATGGACCCGGAGGGAAATGCCGGCGCGGGCTCCGCGCCAACTTCTCACTCCTCACTCCTCACTGAACCTCCTCACTTCTCACTCCTCCCTCCTCCCTTTCATTCCGCATTTTTGTCCCACAAATTCTGATTCACCGCCGGAACCCCGGTTTGCCGCGCGCAGACCGGGGCTCCGGGCACATTTCCGGCAGGAAGGAGACGACCCATGCAAATCTGCCAGCCCGTTTTTCCCGGCAGCGGCATCCGCTGCACCGAGGTCATCGACCCGAAGCTCCACGGCTGCCTGCTCAGCCTGCATTTTGCCGTCCCGCGCGATGCCCGCACCGCCCCGATGCACGCGCTGCTCACCGACCTGCTGACCGCTGCCTCTGCCGATTATCCGGAGATCGGGGCACTCTCTGCCCGGCTCGACGCGCTCTATGCCGCCGACCTCTCCGCCTCGCTCATTCTCTGCGGCGACAGCACCGACCTGCACTTCACAGCCTCATGGCTCGACGACGCCCTCACGCCCGACCGCCTGCCGATCACCGATGCGGTTCTTGAACTTGTGCTCGGCTGCCTGCTGCGTCCCCATGCGCGGAACGGCAGCTTTGACCCCGCGCTCTTTGCGGTCTGCCGGCAGAATCTGATCGACGAGATCGACGGCATCCTCGGCAACAAGCGCGAATATGCGCTGCAGCTCGCCGCCGAGACTGCCTTTGCCGGAGAGCCCGCCGCGATCCCGCCGCAGGGTGACCGCGATCTCGCGGAGACGGTCACGCCGCAGGAATGCTTTGCACTCTGGCAGGATATCCTGCAGACGGCACCGATCGAGATCATTGCCGTGCTGCCGCGCGAAAACCCGCAGATCACAGCGGCGCTCCGTGCGGGCTTTGCCGGCATCGCACGAACACCCCGACCCGTCACATGGCTGGCGCCGAGCCCCTGCCGCGCCGAGCCCGTGCTCGCAGAGGACGCGATCGCGGTCAGTCAGTCAAAGCTCGTGCTGGTCTACAAATACCGCAATATCCCGCGCCGCACCGCCGAGCTGCTGACGAAGATGCTCTCGGGCACCGGCACCTCGCTGCTCTTTGTCAATGTGCGCGAGCGCGAGGGGCTCTGCTATGACTGCTCCGCGACGCACTCGGCGCTCAAATGTGCCGTCGTGATCGAATGCGGCGTGCAGCCCGGACGCGAGCAGGCAGCCGCCGACGCGATCTGCGCGCAGATCGAAGCGCTGCAGACGGGCGATTTCCCCGATTCGCTCTGCGAGGAGGCAAAGCTCAGCACCGAATATGCCGCAGCGCTCGCGCTCGATTCGGCATCGGGCATCGAAAACCGCGTGGCTGCCGCCTATTGCTGCGGTGAGACGCCCTCGCTGACCGTTGCGGACAGTGCCGTGCGGGCGCTGACCCGCGCAGACCTCACCGAAGCCGCATGCAGGCTCAGGCTCGACACCGTGCTGATGCTGCACGGCACAGAAACGGAGGCGAATCCATGACCCGGACGCGCATCACGGACCCGCTGACCGGTGAAAGCTGCATCTGCATCCGCGAAGAGGGCGCCCCGGAGCTCCGCATCATGGAGCAGCCGGGCTTTCACACGGTCTCGGCACAGCTCGGCGTGCGCTGCGGCTCCGTCTGCTGCCGCTACCGCAAAAACGGGCAGATCTTCACGGTCCCGGCGGGCACGGCGCATTTTCTCGAGCACAAAATGTTCGACAGCCCCGCAGGCGACATGGCAGTGCGGTTTGCAGCGCTCGGCGCCTCGGAGAACGCCTTCACCGCCTTTGACCGCACCGTCTATTATTTCTCCGCACAGCAGAATATCCCGCAGGCGCTGCGGCTGCTGCCGGCGCTCGTGCAGACGCCCTGGTTCCTGCCCGACCGCGTCGACCGGGAGCGGCTCATCATCGGGCAGGAGATTCAGGAGTATTCGCTCGATTCCCCCGAGGACAGAGTCTTTTTCCAGCTGCTTGAGGGGCTTTATCACGCACACCCGGTGCGCTGTGACGTCGCCGGGAGCCTCAGCAGCATCGCGGAGATCACCCCGGCGCTGCTCTATCAGCTTCACCGCGATTTTTACCGCCCGGACAATATGGTTCTGTGCTGTGCGGGCAATCTCACCGAGGAGCAGGTGCTTGAAGCCGCCGCCGGGCTGCATTGTGAGACCGCAGAGCCGCTCCCGGAGGTGCTGCTCCCCTCAGAGCCCGGCACGCCGCGTCTGCCGCTGATCCGCAGTGAGATGGATGTCGGCAAGACGCAGTTTGCGCTGGGGTTCAAGTCGGCGCCGGTGCAGGGCACAGAGCTGCTGCGGCAGACCCTGCTCGGAGAGCTCGTGCTCGATCTGCTCGCCGGTCCGTCGTCGCCGTTTTACCGGTCGATGCTCTCGCAGGGGCTGATCAACGACACCTTCGCGACCAGTGCCTTCACGGGCAGCAGCTGGTTTGCGCTGATCGCCGAGGGCGAATCCGACGAGCCCGAGCGCGTGCGGGAGGCATTCTTTGCAGCCGCCGCCGATGCGTGCAGAACCGGCATCGACGAACAGCGCTTTGCCGAGCTCAAGGCTGCGGCATACGGCGATGCGGTGCTCTCGTGCAATTCGCCCGCTGCCTGCGCCGAGGCGATGCTCGATGCGGCGATGTGGGAGATCGACTCGCCCTTTGCGCGCACGGCGCTGCTCCCCGCGCTCACGCCCGAGGACGCCTGCCGCTGCATCGCGGAGCGCCTGATGCCCGCGCAGAGCTGTCTCTCGGTCATCGACCCGAGCCCCGCGGAGTGATGTGCCCGGAGCCGCACTGCGGGCATTCGCCGAAAAATACAGTTTGGAAAGAAAGGATCCGACATGCCGAAAATCGTATGGGAGGGCAATCAGAAGGCGTGGGGATTGCCCCACAGCGGAGAACCGCTGCATCCCAATGCAGTCAGAATCAAAACATCCGAGCAGCCGTTCAAAGACAGCTTGCCTTACGGCATCCCGCCAATGCTGATCTGTTTCCTGACGGTGTTTCTGAAAGCGTTCCTGAATCGGGAGTCGCCGATCGACCCGCGCTTCCTGCTGCCTGCAATGGTGATCGGATTGACCGTTGCCTTACCTCTGCACGAGCTGATGCACGCGATCTGCTACCCCGCGCAGGCTGTGGTTTGGGTCGGATTGTGTCTGCGCAAGGCTGCGGCTTATGCAATTTCGTTCTGTCCGCTCACACGACGAAGGTATGTCATCATGTCGCTGGCGCCCGCGCTGCTCGGCATTGTGCCGCTGACCGCGTTCATTTTTCTTCCGGTCTCATGCAAGCCGCTGCTGACATTCTGCATGGTGTCTGCGTTCACAGGGCTGATATCGCCCTGCCCGGATTATATGGACGTCATCGCCGTGCTATGGCAGACAGAGCCGGAGGATATGATACAGGCTGCAAATGACGGTCTGTATCAATTCCGACCGCACACGGAGCGTTGATCTGACCGGTGAAATCAAAAAAGGAGAGACCGCCATCCAAACGGTCTCTCCGATTTTTATTTTTTGCTTCTGGCATTGCGCGCACCGCCCCGGCGTTCGCTGCCGCGGCGCAGATCACAGCGCTTATCCTCGCTGACCTGCTTGAAATGCTGCAGTTTGTCCTCAAAGCTCATCTCCGACTGCGGCACGGAGCGCTTGGGCTCATAGACGCGCGGCTTGCCGGGATCGCGCGGCTTTTTCTGCTTCTGGGCTGCGGGCTTCTGCTCCGCCGCCTGCCGCAGAGACAGACTCAGCCTGCCCTGTGCGGTCTGATCGAGCACCTTCACGCGCACGGTGTCCTGCTCCTGCACAAAATCGCGGATATCGCGCACAAAGCTGTCGGCGATCTCCGAAATATGTACCATACCGGTGACCTTCACAGGCTTTCCGTCCGCGTCCTGCACCGTGATCTCCACAAACACGCCGTACTGCGCGATGCTCTTGACTGTCCCCTCATAGATCGATCCGATTTCCAGCTGCATAGCCCTTCCCTTCACGCGCTCAGTTTCTGGAGGTATCATAGAAGCGGCGCTCATTCGGGTAGGCATAGTTGAGCTGTTCGATCGCAGCCTTTTCCATATAGCCCTCGATGTCATCTGCCTCTACAAATTTTTCCAGTTCCATACGCTCTGCATCCGCGATCTCGATCGCATGCTCCAGCTCCGAGATCTCCTGCCGCTTCTCGATCAGCGTCCCCTGCGTTGTGATGATCTGCACGATGCACACAACGATCACTGCCGCGATCACCGTTCTGGTCACGATCCATTCGATGATGCTGCGGCGCTTTTCCTTCTGACCGCGCTTGCGTTCTCCCTTATTGTGTTCCATAATGCTCTCTCCGTTGTCCTTTGTTCTGCCCGGTCTCCCCGGGTATGCCTATCTATTCTCTATTATAGCGCATTTCGCCGGAGGGGTCAAGAGGTTCCGGCGAAGTTTTTTTCGGTTTTCGCAAATTTTTTGCGGTTTTGACGAAAAAATCGCGTGACCGGCGTGCCGCCGCCATGAAAGCAGCCCCGGCTGTCACCAGATAGAGCGCCAGCCCGAGCACTGCGCCGAGGATCATCCAGAGCTCCGCGCGCCCGTTGCCGAAGCTGACCGCGTAGCACTGCACCAGCAGAACGCAGCCTGCGGCATAGAGCGCATCCTCGAGCACGACCGCAATCGCCGGATGCGGCAGCAGCACGCGCAGCAGCCGGAAGCAGTCCAGCAGCAGCCCGAGCCCCAGCCCGAGCACACAGCTCCCGAGGAAGAGCCATGTCTGCGCACGCACCGGCATCAGATAATCCGACAGCGCCATTACCGCAGCAGCCTCCCGAACAGCCCGCGCGGCTCGGTGCGGTCGCGGTCGCCGTAGCGCAGAGCGGCGATCTCGCCGTGGATCTCCAGTGCGCCGCTTGTCATGTTCAGCTCCCCGACCGTCAGCCCGCGCCCGAGCACGGTCAGTGCGCCCAGTGCGGTATACAGCAGAACGGTGCGGTCGTCAAAGCCGGTGACCGCCGTGACGCCCGAGAGCATCAGGTGTGCGCGGTCTCTCAGGATCAGCTCATGCTGTGTCTGCTCCATGTGACAGCCCTCCCATCACCGCAGTATATGCGGCGGAACGGGCGCTTATTCCGGCTTTGCGCTGAAATCTGCAAAATGCGTTTCGAGCAGCTCGACTGCCTGTGCGCCGTTCATCAGCTCGGTCAGCGCCGCCGTGACCTCCGCATACACGTCGGTTCTGATTTCCAGCAGCATGGTCACCTGCTCGCCGAAATCCTGCTCCGCGATCATCACGCCGTATTTCGGCAGCAGATAGATCACGGTCGGGTAGAGGTCATAGCCGATGACGAGCCGGACGCGGTTCGCCTCGCAGAGATGCCGGATCTGCGCCGACTTGACCGCCGCCGCCGCCGCCTCGGAGTAGGCGCGCACCAGCCCGGGCGCCCCGAGCAGCACCCCGCCGAAATACCGTGTGACCACACAGCAGACATCGGTGAGCCCTGCCTTCTGCAGCACATTCAGCACCGGCAGACCGCCTGTGCCCTGCGGCTCGCCGTCATCGCTCGAGCGTGCCTGCCCGTTTCGCAGATTGTATGCCCAGACATTGTGGCGCGCCTTGTGGTGCTTCGCCTTCACCTGTGCGACCAGCGCGGCGCAGGTATCTGCGTCCGGTGCGGGGAAGAGCTGCGCGATGAACTCCGAGCGCTTCTCCGTCACGGATGCCTCACAGGGCGCCGCGGGCGTGAAATATTCCGTCATCTCACTGCACCGTCAGCGTAAAGGGCAGATATTCAAACTCGAACACCGTGCCCTCGGAATTCGAGACCTCCTTGCTCTCAAGCCGGAACTGATAGACCGTGCCGGGCTTGGAGTCGGCAGGCAGGTCGAAATAGCAGGTGAACAGCGAGCCGTCCGCGGTCAGATTCGCGCCCGCGGCAGCCGAATAGCCCAGAAGCTGCTTTTTCACATTGGCGGCGCAGGTCGACGAGATGCCCTGCGTGACCGTGCCGTCGAGATATTCGGTGAAGAGCCCGTCGGTGAAGACCGGCGTCAGCGCCGGGTCGTAGATCATGCGGATGCCCATGAAGGCGATGCCCGGGTTGTTCCTGATCGAGACGGTCACGGGCACATGCTTGGCGCCCGCCTTCGCGGTGATACTGTCCCCGTAGAGCGTGCTGACAGTGCCGGTTTGTTTGTTCGATCTCGTCGTCGATGCAGCAGTGGTCTGCGCCGCACCCGAGGCGGTCGTCTGCCCCTGCGCATCCGTGTAGACGGTCTGTGCAGCCGTCTGTGTCCCGCCGCCCGCTGCCGTGCTGCCGTCCGAGGTCGGCGGCTCGGACTGCCATGCGCCGGTCGTACCTCGCAGATCCCGGCTGTCCTCCGCCTGGCTGTCACCGCCGGCAGGCTGTGTCTGCTCTGCGGTGCTCTCCTGCGGCGCGGTCTCGCTCAGGCTGCTGCTCAGATCGGTGACATCACCGGAGGTGCTGCTTTCCCGATTGCTGCATGCGGTCGCTGTGAGCAGCAGCAGCGCCGCGAGACAGCATGCGATTCTCTGTTTGTTCTGTGTCATGAGGTTCTCCTTTCAAATTCAGCCGGGAGCCTGCGGACATTTTCCCGCAGCTGCTCCGCAGGCAGACGCTTCACCGAGATCACGGTCAGACGCGGCACGGCAGCGGCGATGCGGAGCAGCTCGGCATCGGGCTGCGGCGCGATCACAATGACCGCGGCTGCGGGGTCGTGCGTGAGCACATGCCGCAGCAGAACGGAAAACCGTCCGCTGATCGTATCGGGCAGCGCGGCAAGCAGCCGCAAAAGCTCCAGTGCCGCAGCAGGACCCGTCTGTGAGGCGGTCTCCGCGGGCTTGCCGCCGAGCTCCGTATTAGCCAGAAAGCGCACGGGGATCCGCGCATGTGCCGCCGCGTACAGATAGGACGCGCAGACGCGGATCGCCAGCTCAAAGAGCGCATGGTCGGAGACGCGGTCGCGGTCGGTCGGGCGCGTTGCCGAATCGAGCAGAACGGTCATGCTCGGCGCGGCAGTCTCCTGATACTGCCAGACCATCGGCGATTCCGAGCGTGCGGTCGCGCTCCAGCAGATATCGCGCATCGGGTCGCCGTCCGCATAGGGGCGGATGCCGCAGATCGCGAAGCGGTCGGGGATCAGCGTGCGGTTGAGGATATATTCCCCCGAAAACCCCGGCGGCACGGCGGTCTGCAGATCGACCGGCGTGACCGCGGGCAGCACGCGCAGCGTCGCCTGTGCGGCGGGATAGGGCTGCGAGAGCTCAGCGGTGCCGAAGAGATCGGAGAGCACGAGCACCGCATGCGAGACCGTAAAGATTCCGCGCTTGGTGCACTTCACCTGCCATCTGCGCTCGATACGCCGATAGGGGCGCAGGCTGAAAAAGCTCGACACAAACCGTGCGCCGTCCGAGACCGCCGACTGCCCCTGCGCGAAGACCAGCGAGGCATCGGTCGTCAGCTCCGCCTTGACCCACGGCAGCGGGAGCAGCTTTTCGCTGCACACGGTCTCGATCAGCTGCACCGTGTCGCCCTCGCTGACCTCCTCCGCGGAGAAGGCGAGCGAATAGCTGAGTCTGCGGTAGCCGAAGCGCCGCAGCAGCCATGCCGGGAGCATCACCACTGCACCGCAGAGCAGCAAGATCAGAAAGAGCGTCATGTCTTCTTCACCGGGACGCTCTCAAGCAGCTCGGCGGTCAGATTCAGCGCTGCTTCGGTGTCGGAGAGCAGACTGCCCGACGCATGGAGCCGGTGTGCGCAGACCGCGGAGAACACCGCCTTGACGTCATCGGGCAGCAGATGATCTCTGCCCGCGACGGCGGCATTTGCCTGCGCCGCTCTGCGGAGGGCGAGTGCGGCTCGCGTGCTCAGACCGAACCGGAGCTTCGGGTGTGAGCGCGTCGCATCTGCGAGATCGAGGATATAGTCGAGCACTGCCGGCGACGCCGAGACCGTGCGCACGGCAGCCTGTGCCGCCGTGACCGTCTCCGGGTCGGTGACGGCAGTGACCGCGTCAAGCGGGTCGGCGGTCCGGCGGTCGGCAAGGACCTCGCGCTCGCGGTCACGCGGCGGCTGCCCCATTTTCAGCCGCATGAAAAAGCGGTCGAGCTGTGCCTCGGGCAGCGGAAAGGTGCCCTGCATCTCGATCGGGTTCTGCGTTGCGAAGACGAGAAACGGCTCGGGCAGCGGATATCTCGTGCCGCCGCCGGTCACCTGACGCTCAGCCATGCACTCGAGCAGACCCGACTGCGAGCGCGGTGCCATGCGGTTGATCTCGTCGGCGAGCAGCAGATTGGTGAACACCGGACCCTTGCGGAACTGCATCTCGCGGGAGCCGTCCGGGCGCTGCGCGAGCATCTCAAAGCCGGTCAGATCGGCAGGCATGAGGTCGGGTGTGCACTGGATGCGCCGGAAGTCGCAGCCCGCAGCCCGTGCCATCGCCTTGACCAGCGTGGTCTTGCCGGTGCCGGGCAGGTCCTCCAGCAGAACATGTCCGCCGCACAGAAGCGCGAGGATCATCTTCGAGACGGTGTCATCCGCGCCGAGAATCACCGCAGATACGGCTTTTTTCAGGCTTTCGGCGAGTGCGGGGATATCAGAGAGCGTGACAGCTTGCATGAGCAGCCTCCTTTTTGCGGGAAACGGCGGTTCCGCCGTGTTTGCTTCATTCCGGGCAATGCCCGCATCTTATCTTATTAGTATATCATGAAACGGTGCATTTGTCAATTCGGATAGAAGTTAGAAATTAGAAGTGAGTTAGAAGTGAGAAATGAGAAGTGAGGAGTTGTTCCGGGCGCCGTTTTTTCGCGTGGGCACAGAAAAAAGGCATTCCCCCTTTTTTCGGGAGAATGCCCGGTCGGAAACCTTATGACTGCCCATTATCGCGTTTTCGGCTCAGACACAGGCTCAGAAACAGCAGTGCAGCGGCAGACATTGCCAGCAGCGTCCCGCCTTCGTCGCCCGTTTTCGGCGGCGGCGCATCCGTCAGAGCGGTTTGTGATCGCTCCGACGCGGCTGTCTCCGTGACAGCCGTCACGGAGACCGTCGTTTCGGTCTGCGTCTCCGATGCGGGCGGTTCCGTTTCTTCGGCTTCGGTCTCACCGGAAAGATTCCGTCTGATCTGTGCGATCTCGCTGTCCGTCAATCCGAGTTCCCTGATATACGCCTCTGCCATCCCGGCAAGATCATCGCCGGGCTCCGGCGCTTTGTGAAACAGCAGAGACAGATATTCGACGATCAGCGACCTGACCGTGGGCTCCAGCTCTGCGGGAACCGGCTGCTGGATGCCGTCAACCACATGGTAGTAGTTCTGATAGGTGACGGCAAAATCATCCTGCACGGTCTCAAGCCCGGCGCCCATCAGGCATTCCAGCAGTGCACAGGTGACGCCTGTGCGGAGCTTTCCCTCCATGCAGTGAATCAGATAGGGTCCCTCGTGCTCACCCAGAAACCGCAGCGTTCCTGTCATCGAGCAGCGGAACGAATCCGACGCATACGCCGTCGTCATGTCGGCAAAATAGATATCGCAGCCGGAATAATAGGTCTCCGCATAGCCGGGGTAGGCTTCCGCGACCGCCCTGTTCTCCGCGAGGTTCAGAACGGTCCGGACCCCGGCTTTTTCCGCCTCGCGGTCTGCATAGGCATTCCGCCCGAGGGTCGGGTCGACCGGGCTGGACGAGCGGTACAGGATCCCCTCGCCGATCGTTCCGGCGGTGACCGTGCGGAAATTGGCGAATTCCGCATCGGAAAGCCCGGGGTAATCCGCCCGTTCGGCTGTGCGGCGCAGATCGTAGAGGCTGAGATATCCGCTGACGGCGCTCTCCGCCGCAAGCACCGGCATCTGCGGTCTCATGCAGGCGCAGGCGAACAGCAGCGTCAGTGCTGCCGCAAGCCGTTTCTTTCCCGGTATCATCATGTTTTCTCCTCACTGTATTTTCAGATAGGCGTCGAGAATGATTTCCGCGTGATCGAAGGCGAGCCCGCTGTTGGCGGTGATCGCAAAGCCCTGCGCGGTTTTGCGGAGCGCTGCCGTCAGCACGGTGCCGCCGCTTGTCAGCGTCAGTGTATAGACATCGCCGCTCTGCTGCACATCGAGCGCAAACCACTGTGCATCGAGCGCGTCGTCGCCGCTCAGCACCGTGCAGCGCTCTTCATCGACCGCCGCAGTGTAGGCGCAGCTGATGACTCTGCCGCGCGGGTCGCGGGCAACAGCGCTGTAATTGCCGACCGGAATGAGCGTCTCCGCGGTCACGCCGGTCTCCTCCCGCAACTCGCGCGCCGTTGCCTGTTCGAGCGTTTCGTCGCTTTTCAGGAAGCCGCCCGCCAGCGCCCAGTGATTCATGTACGGATGCTCGCCGCGCCGGATCAGCAGCAGATCGCGGATTTTGCCTGCGCGCCTGCCGAAGATCGCCATATCCACGGCGACCGACGGGCGGAAATAGCTGTCGATATTGTAAGCGCCGAGGAACAGCTGCTCGTCGTTCTCCTCGCCGAGCGATTTGGCTGCGAAGGCGGTTTTCAGCTCCTCCTTCGAGCGCTGCGAATAGAACAGCGGAATGACGCCGTTGATGTGGTCGGCGCCGCGCGGGGTGAGCCAGAGCCTGCCGTCGTGCAGCTCCATGAGCTTGTTTTCGAGCACGAACGCGACCTCATCCCTGAAATATTCGCAGAAATCGAGCCCGAAGCGCGCCCGGAACGCCGCCAGATCGACGAACGCGAAATAGAACGCGACCGAGACCATTTTTGCGATGCTCTCCTCCTTCGGCAGCCGATAGATATCCTGGATCGGGAATCTGCCCTCGGTGATCGCTTTGCGGTAGCGCTCCATGCGCTTTTCCGCCGCGCCGAGATTGTAGGCGAGATAATCCATGCCGAAGGACTGCGCGCCGAGCCCCATGCCGACATACGGCATGCCTTCGATCACGCGCTTTGTCAGGTAGTCGCTGGTGCCGTAGTCGCCGGGCACGCGGCTGAAGGTGTTTTTGCCGATGTTCGCCCGATAGCCGCATTCGGTCAGCAGATCGTATGCCAGCCGGTACTGATACACCGCCTTATAGATCGAGACGCCGCCTGCCTCGTGCTCGAGCTTCGTGCCCTTGTAGCGGTTGCGGTAGAGCGTGATGTGCTCGGGGTTGAGCCCGGCCGCATAGCGGAGCGTGTTGCGGAAATCGGCGTCGGTCTGATAGAGAAAGCCGAACATCAGGTCGATATTGAAGCTCTGAAAGCCCGCCGCACGGATATTGGCAACGGCTCTCTCATAGACCGATGCAGAGCCCTCGCGTCCGAGTTCGGCGAGCAGCCGCTCCGAGACGGTCTGCACGCCCATGCTGATCCTGCGGTAGCCCAGTTCATAGAGCGCCCTGATCTTTTCCGGCTCGTTCGCCGCGATGACCGGCGTGGTCTCGACGCTGAACACCACGCCCTCCTCAAGATCGAACAGCGTCCGCACCGCTTCGGTGATGCGCGTGAGGTTTTCGACCGAGAGCCTGGTCGGCGTGCCGCCGCCGAGGTCATAGCCGACGATCTTCTTCCCTCTGAGGATCTCCGCATACATCCGCATCTCCTGCAGCAGCAGTTCGACATATTCATTTTCAGCATCCTCGGAGGGGTTCTCGAGCACGACATATTCGCAGAATTTGCACCGCGCCTTGCAGAACGGCACATGGATATAGAGCGAGAGCCTGTCGGTCTTCTCCCATTCCGCTTTCAGGAAGCCCGGAATCTCGCCGGGGTCGCCGATGCGGTAAGCCATGAAGGAATGCGGCGTCAGCGGATACGCCGTGTTGGCGTAGTGGTGATAGAGCAAGCCGGTTTCATAGATTTCTCTGCAGTCCATAGGATACTCCTTTCTTTCAGTGCGTCGCGTTTCGGAATCTCTCATTTCAGAAAAATGTTTCTGTGGTAAATCAAAATTTAATCATACAGTTTATCAATATAATCTTTTATGACTTTAGCACATTCATCCGGCTTCTGATCATAAATACAATGATCGCCCGGTAAACACACAATCTCACAGTTTCCGAGCTTTTCAGCATAGACGGAAAGTGTTTTATCCCGAATTTTCTTGCAGAATTCCAGGTATCTGTCATACAGCGTATCGTCATCTGTATCTGGCGCCAGATGAAAGAATTTCAGATAAGTCCCTCTGTCCAGTCCGCCGTCTGCAATCAGTTCATTCTTTGTATTGTAACCGAATTCCGCAGAGATGTACAGCTTCGGCACATCATTCGGAACAAGCATATTCCATGTTTCGTTCATATTGCGGGACATCATGGCATCTTCCTCGATGACAGCAGAATTCTGAAAGGTCAGCAAGGCAAGTGCATACTCCGCACGCTGTTCGGCAGCAGTATAATACGCCTTTTCCGGCAGCATTGTTTTCACCAGAAGATTTCCAAGCCCGCCTGCACCCATTTTATCAAGCCGATACGCACGCAGATACGCAGGATCAGGTTCTGTACGCATCTGATCGGGGGCGTATTCTCTGATCTCCGATGTGTCCATAAATACAACAGCTTCGATCTCCTCCGGGTATTTGCTTACCCAATAGGAAGCATAGATACCTCCGATCGAATGCGGCAGCAGGATATACGGCGCCTCAACACCTGCACTTCTGAGCGCTGATCTGTAATCCGCAACAATGTTTTCGACTGTTCTTTCCTGTGATGTGTTATCGCTGAGCCCGTAGCCCGCACGGTCAATGAATATGACCCGGTTTTCTTCTTCCAGAGCAGCGGTCATTCGTCTCCATGAAAGGCACGGGTCGGGATCACCGAAACCAGCAATCGAAACGATCCTGTGCTGCCCGTTTTCATTTCCGTAAGACAGTACATTTACCGAATGATCTCCTACTGAAACAAGGTGCGAATAGTCGTTTTCCGTCAGGAATTCTCTGTCTTTATTCATTCTGATGCGGCTGTTGATAAAAACGATCAGCCACAAAACAAGCAGACTTAAAACGATGATAAAAACGATTTTGAATGCTTTTTTGATTCTCACAGGCAATCACCTAAATTCCGATTTATCTTAGCAGCACAATTCCTAAAAGGGACTTCGGAATAACAATTCGCAGTCTCTGTGACCGCCTTTGTGTTATTTCTATTATGATAATATCACAAAAACAATAACTTGTCAAGGGGTTTGCAAAATTTTTATCATTTAACTTTTGGGCCGCGTGTCTCCGGCGGTTTTCGGCAGTCCCGGCAAAAAGAAGCAGAAGGGCTGTTTCGGCGATCGGTCACACAAGGGGATTGCTTCTTCGCCGGTGTCAGAAAATGTCGAACCGGCATAGAATAGCAGCGGGGCACAGCGGTGTCCCGAAAGGAGGAATTTCGATGGAGACACAGTTCCTCGTCCCCACGGAAACCTATGCCGAAAAGGTCAGGCAGGTGCTGGCGCGTGCCGGGATCGGCTTCTCGCTCCGCCGCGTGACCGGAAAGGACGGCTGCAGCTTCGCCTTCCGTGCAGCGGCGCCGCCCGCGCAGGTGGAGCAGCTGCTCAGCCGCGCACACATTCCCTACCGGACCGGATGAGGAGGTGCTGTCATGCTCGCACATGCACCGCCGGTCTATTTTGATAACGCGGCGACCTCATATCCCAAGCCGCAGGCAGTCAAAAACGCGGTGTCGACGGCGCTGTGGTTCTCGGGCAATCCCGGGCGCGGCGGGCATCCGCTGGCAGCACGCGCGGGCGAGACCGTCTTTCACGCGCGAGAGACCGCGGCGGCGCTCTTTGACGCAGCACCGGAGCATATCGTCTTCACGCAGAACTGCACCCATGCGCTCAATCTCGCGATCCAGGGCGTGCTCCGCCCGGGCGACCACGTCATCATCAGCAGCATGGAGCACAACGCGGTCAGCCGCCCGGTCGCGGCACTCGCAGCCGCCGGGAAGATCCGGTTCAGCATCGCAGAGGTCTCGCGCGACCCCGCCGAAACGCTCGGGCAGCTCCGGCATCTGCGCCGCCCGGAGACCCGCGCGGTCATCTGCACGCTGGTCAGCAATGTGACCGGGCTGATCCTGCCCTGTGCCGAAATCGCGGCGTTCTGCCGTGCGCACGGGCTGATCTTCATTGCAGACGGTGCGCAGGCGTGCGGCGTCCTGCCGGTCTCGCTGAAGGACGGCATGCAGCTGCTCTGCGCGCCCGGGCACAAGGGTCTGCTCGGACCGATGGGCACGGGTCTGCTGATCTCTGACGGCACCGTGAAGCTGCGTCCGCTGATGCAGGGCGGCACGGGCTCGCAGTCGGCGTCGGCGCGCATGCCCGATTATCTGCCGGATGCGCTCGAGCCCGGAACGGTCAATGTCCCCGGGATCGCCGGGCTTGATGCCGGCATGCAGCTGGTGATGCGGCGCGGCACGGAGGCTGCATTTGCGCAGGAGCACGCGCTCTGTATGCAGCTGACCGCAGCGCTGCGGGAAATACCCGGTGCCAAAATCTACCGCGACGATTCGCGGGATTTCGCGCCGGTCGTGTCGTTTGTGCTGCCCGGCGAGACGCCCGCCGAGACCGGTGCGCGTCTGGCGTCCGGGGGCTTCTGCCTGCGTGCGGGGCTGCACTGCGCGCCGCTGGCACACCGCACGGTCGGCACGCTGCCGGACGGGACCGTGCGCTTTTCGCCCTCCGCTGCGAACACGGCGGAGGAGGTCGCGGCGCTGATCCGCGCACTTGCACCGGCGAAGTAGACAGCGCTGTTCGGAGATGCAAAGCCGGTCGGGCTCCTGTTCGGGGGTCCGACCGGCTTTGTCTGGGTGAAAACGAAATGAAAGTTTGATGAAACTGCGGCGGCTTTCATCTGGATTTCAGGTTGCGGTGCTATGCTGGATGCAGAAAGGGAGGCGATGCACATGAAATCACTCCGGACATCCGCAGCCGCATTTGCGCTGCTGCTGACCGCATTCACCGGCTATGTCGCGCTCGATACCTTCGTGCTGCCGCACACCGCGCAGACCGGCGCCGGGGAAGCGAATTATTCCGCCTTTGCGTCTGAGACCTCTGCGCCGCAGGCGATCCCGCTGTGGCAGTCGCACACCGACGCCGAAAGCACGGCACAGACCGATACACAGACCGATACGCAATCGACCGCCGCACCGGTCTCTGACAGCAGCAGCTACAGCGATGCGCATATACAGATCACGCTCACCGAATACCGGGAATACGACACGGCGATCTATGTCGCGGATATTCAGCTCGATTCGGCGGAATATCTGAAAACCGCATTTGCAAACAACAGCTTCGGCAAGAACATCACCGCGAAAACCACCGATCTCGCCGCGCAGAACAACGCGATCCTCGCGATCAACGGCGATTTCTACGGCACACAGGAGCGCGGCATCGTCATCCGCAACGGCGTGCTCTACCGCGAAACGCCGAGCAGCGCAGACGTCCTGTGCGTCTATGCCGACGGCACGATGCAGACCTATGCGGCGGGCGAAAAGACCGCGCAGCAGATGCTTGATGAGGGCGTGTGGCAGGCATTCAGCTTCGGTCCGGCGCTGCTCACGGACGGACAGGTCGCCGTGGACGCGAATGACGAGGTCGGGCGGGCAATGGCGAGCAACCCGCGCACGGCAGTCGGCATGATCGCGCCGATGCACTATGTCTTTGTGGTCTCCGACGGCAGAACGCAGGAGAGCGCGGGGCTGTCGCTGCAGCAGCTCGCAGTCTTCATGCAGAGCCTCGGCGTGCAGACCGCCTATAACCTCGACGGCGGCGGCTCGTCCACGATGGTCTTTCAGGGAAATCTCATCAACAACCCGACGACAAGCGGCAGAACGCGCGAAAGGAGCGTGAGCGACATTGTTTACATCGGATGAAAAGCGGCTGGCGCGCGCCGCACTCGATGACGCGCTGCTCGCAGCCTTCTTCGCCCTGTTCGGCGGGGTCTACGAGCTGTTCAGCCATGCGGTCTACTCCTACTGGATGATCTACGCCTTTGCGGTCCCGCTGGTCGGCGGGGTCATCCCGACGGTGATTTTGCTGCTGCGGCAAAAGCTGCCGCCGGTTCGGTCGCTGATGCTGTGGCATTTCGGGCTGGTGACGCTGACGGTCGGCGCGGTGATGCAGGGTGTCGTCGCGATCTACGGCAGCACGAACCGCCTGATCGCGGTCTATCCGGTCGCGGGCGGACTGCTGCTGCTCGCGGGCGCGGTCACATTTCTCCGCGCGAAGCGGTCGAATGCGCAGTGAGTCTATCACAGATGCGGGCGGAAGGATTTGTTCCTTCTGCCCGCGAGGTCATATACTGATTCGCCGTGGCGGTCATGTCAACCCGGTCGCCGTTGGCATTTTCAAGGATAAGTATGAAAAACATGGTTGCACCCCCTTTACTAGTTTGAGCCGGATGTGCTATAATGGAAAAAACGGAGTGCAAGCTCTCTGCGCTAAATCGGAATTTTGAGGAGGATTTTATAATGAATGATCTATGTATGATAATAAAAGAAATGGTGAAACCGAATTTCCTGAATATCAGAACATCTATCCAGACCTATGACAGAGATGCGATATGCTGCGGTGCTCCGTGTTGGAGATGGGCATATCATGCACTTCATTCAGCTGATAAATGGTTTATTAATCCTTGTGTATATGATGAACCGCCTTTTCATGAAGAAGGACTTGATAATCCCGACAAGCCTGCTTCTGTTATCTTATCTGATGAGCAGCTTCTTGATTATCTTGACAGTGTAGAGAAAAAAACTTTCGCATATCTTGATTCGCTCACAGATGAGATGCTGTATGAATGTCCTGAAAACTGTGAACATACGAGAATGGAACTGGTACTGAGACAATTCCGCCACATATCGTTCCATACAGGAATGCTTAACGGACAGACTGCTGTAGCAACAGGAAAATTTCCGATGTGGGTATCTCAGGCTGACAAATATGTTGATGACGGTATTTTTTTCGGTAGATACAGAAAAGGACAAGTTACAAAATAAGTTATGATAATGTTAATCTGATTTATCGCAGCAACAGGGCAGGCATAAAGCCCACCCCATCACACATTCAGCGCATTGCGTGTCATACGATAGATCTCCAGCCGCGACAGCGATTTCGGACTATTGTTGGTCTGATTCACTGTGCGGCTGCTGCCGTTTTCGGGGCTCAGTCT
>JAEELE010000042.1 GCA_016288755.1 Oscillospiraceae bacterium | reverse complement strand
GGGATACTATCCCTTTGGAATCCCGTTTTGTGCGAATTCCACGCTGATGCGTTATTTCTGTCATAATGGGATTCTTAAGGGGCAGTGCCCCTTAAGCAGGGGTTTGGGGACAGAGTCCCCAATATAATCCGTCGGAGACACCTTTTTCTACAGCCTGACCGCCCCCGTTCCTGAAAACGGGGGCGGCTTTTTTGGCTTTGTATTCGGTCATTCTTCCGTCGGTGCGTCGTCGCTGCCGGGAGCCGGTGTGTCAACCGGGTTGTCGATCGGCGTGTCGGCAGGGTTGTCGATCACTGTGTCGACCGCGTTGTCGATCACCGCATCGGCAGCTGCGTCAATCGGTTTGTCGGCAATGCTGTCAATCACCGCATCGGTAACCGCATCGACCGCTGTCTCCGCAGCCGGCGCTTCCGGAACGGGCGGGACGGGCGGCACCTGCGCTGCCGGGGTGACCGGTGCAGGCGGCGCGGTCGGAGCAGCAGGGGCGGGGGTCAGGCTGCCGGGCGTCGGGATCATCGCCTTGACCGAATCGGGAATCGGGAAGGCGGCGGGGTCCTCCAGATAGCACAGCACTGCCGCCGCGAGCAGCGCCAGCATACAGAGCAGCAATCCGAACCGCGTGTCCACGTCGATATAGTTCTTGATATCCGACTGGTTGAGCCCGTAATACGGTCGGAAGAACATGCGGAAGATCAGCAGGAGCAGGAAGCCCGCGCAGCTCAGCGCCGCCGTGATGATGCCGGGCTGCTTTGCGAAGAGCAGTCCGAGACCGGCTGCCGCGCATAAAAACGCCAGCACGACGAACACATTGACCTTTGCCTCGTGATCCTGACTCTTGGCGAGCAGCGCGTCGTCCTTGCTGCCGAACGTGGTCATCAGCTCCATGCCTGTGTAGGTCTCGGTGATCTCGGTCGTTTTGGATGTGCCGGAGTTGCACGAGACCGTGACAAACGGCAGGAAGAACGCCAGCAGCGCGATCACCAGCACGATCTTGATGACCGTTCTGATCGGGATGCCCGCGATCGCTGCCGCAGCGGGGGCAGCGGGCGTGCCGGGCGCGGGCTGCGGGGCTGCCGCGCGGACAGGGACGCTGCCGTCGAGCTTGGTGCCGCACAGGCTGCAGAATGTGCTGCCGTCCGGGATCTGTTTGCCGCAGTTTTTACAGAACATGGGGAGCCTCCTTTATGATGTGTGATAATCCTCCGCGAGGATGGAATACAGTGCCAGATCGCTGAAAACGCCGTCGCCGCGGCGCCCTGCCTGCCGCAGAATGCCCTCAAGGGTCATACCGCAGCGCCGCATGACTGCGCCCGAATGCGGATTCTCAACATCGTGCAGCGCTTCGACGCGGTTGACGCCGACGCGCAGGATCCAGAAGCGCAGCACCGCAGTGAGCGCCTCGCTCGTCAGGCGATGATGCCACCATTGCCGCCCGATGCAGTAGCCCGCCTCGACCTGCTCGGTCTCGCTGTGCACCCGCACCGCACCGATCGAGCCGATCGGCTGCCCGAGTGCCTTTAAGACGATCGCCCACTGATAGAACGCCGGGTCGCTGTAGCGCGCGGTCCAGTCAGCGAGCACGGCTTCGGAATCCTGCACGCTCTTGTGGGGCTGCCATGTGAGAAATCGCGTCACCTCAGGGTCATGTGCCCAGTTTGCGAACATCATCAGCGCGTCGTCCTCCGTGAAGCGCCGCAGGAGCAGCCGCGGCGTTTCCAGTGCAACCGTTCCGAGATGTACCATATTCTCAGCCTGTCAGCCTTGCGATCCGCGCGGCACAGTCGGCAAGGACCGCTTCGGCGTTCAATGTCGGATAGCTGCCGTGATCGTAGAGGATCTCGCCGGCGCAGACCGTCATTTCGACGTTCATGCGGTCGCCCGAAAGCACAAGGCTCTCGGGGATATGGTGCCCGGGCAGGAGATTTGCAGCGTCTGTGTCGATCAGGATGAAATCCGCCTGCTTGCCCGCCGCGAGCATGTCGCAGTCGGTGAGCCCCATTGCGCGCGCGCTGCCGACGGTCGCGGCAGTGAGCATATCCGCAGCTGGGATCGCCGCGGCGTCGTTTGTGCGGAGCTTTTGCAGCACGGTCGCGAGATACATCTCGCGGAACATGTCAAGTGCGTTGTTGGAGGCAGCGCCGTCGGTGCCGACCGCGAGCGGCACGCCCTGTGCGATGCATTCTCTGAGCGGCGCGATGCCGCTTGCGAGCTTGGCATTCGAGCAGGGGCAGGTGACGAACCACAGTCCCTTATCCGCGAAGAGCTGCCGGTCCTTTTCGTCGAACCAGACCGCATGGAAGCCGCCGCCGCCGTATTCCCATATCCCGACCGAATCCAAATACTGCGCGGGTGAGGCGCCGTGCCGGGCGATGCACTCGTCGTGCTCGAGCTTTGTTTCGCTGATATGCGTATAGACCGGCTCGTGCTCTGCCTGTGCGAGGCGCGCGACCTCGCGGTGCAGGCTCTCGTCGCTGGTGTATTCCGCGTGGAACCCGAGCCGGTAGGAGATGCGCGGATGCATGCTGCGGCAGGTCTGGAACTGGTCGTTCAGGCGTTCGACATCCTTTGCGGTGCCGCCGATGCTGCCGCAGAAAACGAGCCGCATGCCCGCTTCGATGAACGCCTGCGCAGATGCCTCGGGGAAGAAATACATATCGAACACGGCAGTCGTGCCGCCCGCGAGGTATTCGAGCATCGCAAGGCGGTCAAAGGCGTAAACGTCGTCGGGGGTCAGCCGGTCCTCGTAGGGGAAGACCTTCTCGAAGAGCCATGTCTGCAGCGGCACGTCCTCCGCAAAGGAGCGCAGAAAGGTCATTGCGGAATGCGTGTGCGCGTTCTTGAAGCTCGGCATCAGCAGATGCCCCCTGCAGTCGGTCTCGCGCGTGAATGCGGGCAGCTCTGCGGGCGTCTCGCCGACATAGACGATGCTGTCGCCCTCGGTCCAGAGCTCGCCGCGGATGATCTCCGTGCCGTTCTGCATGGGCATGATCTGCGCGTTATGGTAGCGTATCATTTGGATTCTCCTTTATCCTGCTGTGTACCCGCGGTCACGTCGGCAGCGCCGTCCACCTGCAGACCGAGTGTCAGATGCACATTCAGACGGCGGTCCTGCTCGGCGTTCGGTCCGGCAGCCTTCACCTCAGGTGATGCCTGCGCAGGTGCGGGCACTTCTGCGGATTTCTCCGGCTGTTTTGATTGTCCGTCGGGCGCAGCCTTCGCTTTGTCCTCGACCTCGGATTCCTTTTTCTTCTTATCCGCTTCGCGCTTCGGTTTCGGCTCGATGCAGTGATCGCCTTTCTTACAGCCGTCGACATACGCTTTCAGTTTATCTGCGAGCTCCTCTGCGGATTCCTCTGTTCCCGTGCAGAGCTTTACGGAAAACAGTCTGCCGAATTGACTGAGCTGCTCCTGCTGGATACAGTCACCCAGCAGCTTCATCGTTTCTTCGATGCGTTCCAGCAGCCCCTCGACCGTATCGAGCTGGCGGACAAAATAATCCCCCTCCTCGCCGATGCGGTGATACTGGATATGATTCAGCTGCACCGTCAGAGCTTCAAAGAGCTCACGCAGCAGCCCGCAGTAGTCAATGTCTTTCGTCAGCCTGCTGTCGCCATGCGCGGGATATCCGTTGAGTTCAAGCGCATGGCAGAGATCAGTGAAGCGGATCCATCCCTTCAGATAGCGATCGCCGTATTCCTTTTTCACGGCAGCGAGCGGGAAATGCCGCATCCAGACGCCCTTGGGGAGCTTTTTGATCTTTTTCTTTGCGGGGACGAGCTTTTTGAGCTTGTTCTTTCCGCGCTCACGCTGGAGCATGCCGCCGCTGTCGGAGCAGATCAGCGCCCATTTCCGCAGCCGCCAGCGAATGACCGGCGGGTCTGATGTTTTTTTCAGCAGTCCGAGTGTCTTGATTTCGGCAGACAGCGTCTGACAGAGTGTTTTCACTTCCATGTTGTCACCTCACTGCATCTGTGCGGGCGTCCCCGGGTCATTCTGATCGCCGGACTGATCGCCGGGATCGGGGAGCTGAACGGGGAGCGGCTGTGCCGTCTCCTCGGGGATCGGGATATCCTCCCGCGCCTGTGCGACCGCAAGGGTCATGCTCTGCACGGCATTGGCGATGACCTCGCGCTCGGACTCGGTGTCCGCGGCGGCAGACTGCATCAGCGCGAGCATATAGTCGCCGTAATGCCGGGTGAGCCCCTCGGCGTGCTCGAGCAGCGTCAGGATATGCGAAAAGGTCGTGTCGGTGTAGGTCCTGTCGCCGATGCGGTCATACTGGAACATGTTGACCTCGCTCAGATACTGTGCCATTGCCGAGAGAAAGCTCTCCTCGATCTGGTCGAGCAGGGGATCGCGGCGCAGCTCCCGGTCGAGCTGACGGCGGCTCTGGCGGCGCTCCTCGAAAATCTTGACGAGCTTTTCCGCGCGGTCGGTGATCTTTTTGAACTCCGATTCGCGGTCGCCGAGCCGGAAGACATTGCCCGTGTCAGACTGATAGCACCAGATGCGCTTTTTCGACTGTGTCCGGCGAACGAGGTGCTTTTCCTGCCACTCGGCGATGTCGAGCAGCGCACGGCTGTCCTTGCCCATCGTCTTTCGCTTGACCCACGGGATAAACTTATTGAAAAATGTGATCAGGAGTGCGAGAAGCACCCAAAAATACCACCCCATAGCAGGGCAGCACCTCCCCCTTCAGCGGGCTGACGCCCTAAAATAAGAAAGAATAAAGAAGAAATTATAGCGGGTCGCCGTAACGGAATGTGATGGGATTGCCCATTTGTCAGCCCATTTCCGCGATTGCCCCTGCGACCAGTGCCTTGAAGCGCGGTGCGGCGGCATCGGCAGCCGCCTTGACCTCCGCGTGCGAGAGCGGTGTCGGCGAAATGCCCGCCGCCAGATTGCTGATGCACGAGATGCCGCAGACCTCCATGCCGCAGTGCCGCGCGGCGATCGCCTCGATCGCGGTGCTCATGCCGACCGCATCGGCGCCGAGCGCGCGGTACATACGGATCTCGGCAGGGGACTCATACTGCGGTCCGGCGGTCTGCACATAGACGCCCTCGCGCAGTGCGATGCCGCAGCCCGCAGCACTCTGCCGGATGATCCCGCGCAGTCTGCGGCTGTAGATTTCGCTCATATCGGGGAAGCGCACGCCGAGCTCGCCGATGTTCTCCCCGCGCAGCGGCGAGGGCACAAAGCCTGCGATCTGGTCGGTGATCAGCATGAGATCGCCCGCCTGCATCCCCGGCTGCATGCCGCCTGCCGCATTGGTCAGGAAGAGAATCTCCGCACCGAGCAGACGCAGCACGCGCAGCGGCAGCACTGCCTCCTGCGGGGTGTAGCCCTCGTACATATGCACTCTGCCCTGCATGCACGCGACCGGCACGCCCCGGCAGGAGCCGAACACGAAGCGCCCCTCATGCCCCTCGACCGTCGAATACGGGAAATCGGGGATGCTGTGATAATCGACCGACGCGATCACGTCGATCTCAGAATTTGCAAAATCGCCGAGCCCGGAGCCGAGCACAAGCGCGACCTTCGGGGTGAACGCCCTGTCCGCGAGCTGTGCGCGCACGGCATCGGCGCATTGATGCAGTCTTTCAGTCATATTCATGGGTTACCCTCCTTATTATCTGATACAGTTCCGCCGGTGTGTCACAGTTCACGGAAAATATCCCAGTAATCCGAGACCGCGGCGCCGTGCGCACTCTCATATGAGATAAAGAATACGGTCTGCAGGGTGTTTTCCGGGATCGCAAGCCCCTGCGGAATCTCGGATGATACTTCGCCCGCAAACTCCTGCGCATCCGAGAAGAAGCCCTTGCCGATATTCACCGTTACCAGCCCGTGCAGTGCGACGCGGAAATAATCGTTTTCGTCTGCGGACATGCTCTCGCCGTAAAGCGCCGAGACCGAGCGGATCACCGGCGGCATGACGGCATCGAGCCGTTCATCGGCATATACAAAGACTCCGTCCTGATAATCGGCGGTCACCGCATCAAGCTGCTCGCTGAGCAGCACGACCTGAACCGCGCGTAACCGCGCATTGCTCTCGCGAAAGCAGAACCGGATGACCGCGGGCATCTGCACCTCGCCGAAGGAAAAATCGGGGAGATATGCCGCGGTGAACGGCGTGCCGTCCGTCTCATACTGCATCTGTGTCAGCGGATTCTCCGGATATGCCGCCGCAAACGCCTCCCGCAGCGCATCCTCCGTGATGCCGCAGTGAATGCCGGGAATCAGCTCGTGCTGCTTTTCGTATCGGCTCATCACCAGCCACAGCACGCCCCATGCAGCCAACGGGAGCACGATCAGCACGGTCAGCAGCGCACACAGAAGCACGCGCTTTCTGTGCTGCTTTTCCGCCGCGGCGTAAATGTCATCTGCCATAAAAACCTCGTTCACTCGAAGAAAATCTCCGTGATGTATGCTTTGAGATCAGCCCAAGCCATGCCGCGTGCGCTCTCGCGCTGAATGTCGAGGATCATCACGGGCGCAGGCGTATAGCCCGCAGGCAGCACGGCGTGTTCCGTGCCGTAAAAGCTGTTGAGCAGCTCGAAGCCGCCCTCCGTCTCAAAATCGCTTGCCGTGACCTCCCACAGCTTCAGAAAGCCGGTCCGTATGTAGAACGGGTTGACGATCATATCGCTGTCGGCGTCCGGTTCGCCGAAGCGTGCAGGCAGTGTTGTGAACAGCGTCTCCTGCATCGCCGCCTTTTTTGCCTCCGCAGCTTCGTCCTCCGATGCTCCGCAGAGCAGCGAGGCGCTGTAGCCGGAAAGCGTGTGATTCGAGCCGCGGAATTCCGCGGAAAGCAGCACGGGCGCACGCACGCCGCAGACCTCGGCATCGCCGCAGTAGGCGAGATACGCGCTGCCGCCGTCTGCTTCGGTCACGCGGTCGGAGAGCGAAAATTCAGGGTGCTCCGCCTGCATGGCCGTGCGGAACGCCTCCTCCTTCATGCCGCAGAAAACGCCCGGAAGCAGTGCCTGCGACCGCTCCGTGTATGCCAGATACAGCCGCAGACCGCAGAAGCACAGCAGCGGCAGCAGAACGATCGCGGAGATCAGCACTGCTCTGCGGATGCGCCGCTTTCGCTGTTTTTCCGCAGCGGAGAAGATGCTGTCAGCCACCCGTTATTCCTCCGGCTCGTTTCCGATGTCGGTGATATCCGGCTCCTCCGGGATATCGGGCGTCTCCGGCGTTTCCGCAGCACCGGCGGATTCCGGCGCGGCGGGCTTTTCCGCAGCGGGCTTGCTTTCCGCGATCAGGTCGGCATTGTCGAGCAGCATCTCATAGAGGTGCTCAAACGATGCGGAGACCTTGCGGCTGATCTCCTCGGCGCTGTCCTGCCGCAGCTTCATGTCGGCATCCTGCACGGCGCCGACCTGTCTCAAGCCGTCCGAGAGTGCCTTGCCCAGCAGTGCCGCGTGATGGCTCATCAGCTCGGTCTGTGTCGCCGCAGAAGCCTGCACCGCCTGCGAGAGCTCCGAGATCAGACGGAGGGTCTCGGCGTGCTGCGGGTCTGCCGTCGGGGTCTGCTGAGAAGCGGGCTTTGCGCTGAGCAGCTTCTCGAGCCTTGCGAGCTTCTCGGAGAGCACGACGGTCTGCGAGGTGACGGCGTTGGAGAGCGCCGTAAAGGAATCGTTGAGCTTTTTGCGGAAAAATGCAGAATAGTTCTCGTACTTCACGGACTGCTGCTTCTGGTTTGCGAGCAGCAGGTCGAGCTTTTTCTCGATCGACGTGAGACGTTCTTCTGTGGTTGCCATGTGAGATTCCTCCGTTTCGGTTTGATGTTGTGATATGTCGTCAGCGGGGTGCAGGCGCAGTGCAATACACCTCCGCCCCCGTCTTGCTTTGCCGTTGCGTGATACTCCGCAGTGTCAATAAGGTGGCAGCGCTGGCGCGCTGCGGATTTTGAATGGGGACCTCTCTTGCAGGTCCCCAAGCCCGCCGAGCGCTTGAAGCGACTTTTCGCGCTCATTCGCTTCGCGAATTTCGCGCGTGTGAGGGAGTTTCGCCCTCTGCGGAGGGCGACGAGGGCTCTGCCCTCGACCCGCGAGCTTTTGAAAAAGCTCGACCAAAACTTTTGTGTTTTGTTGCCGGAAGGTTCTTGGTTGTCAGCGAACCTCCTCCCTCCTACCTGCTCCCTCCTACCTCCTACCTGATCTCGCCGTAGAGATAGATTTTCTGCGCGTCGGTCAGCGTGTCGATCTCGATATCCATCGAGCGGAGCTTTCTGCGCGCGACATCCTCGTCGACGGCACGCGGCACATTGTTGAGCATCGAGCCGACCGCATCGCGGTGCTCGATCAGCCATTTTGCGCTCAGCGCCTGGATTGCAAAGCTCATGTCCATGATCTCCGCGGGGTGACCGTCGCCCGCCGCGAGGTTGACGAGCCGCCCCTCCGCGATCACATAGACCGTCACGCCGTTCGGCAGCGTGTAGCCGGTGATGTTATTGCGCGCAGGGAAGCTCTTCACGGCGAGCGCGCGCAGCCCTGCCATGTCGACCTCGACGTCGAAATGCCCGGCGTTGCAGAGGATCGCGCCCTCGTGCATGTTGAGGAAGCTCTTTTCGGTGATGACATGCTCGCAGCCGGTGACCGTGACGAAGAAATCGCCGACCTTCGCCGCGTCCTCCATCTTCATGACAGTAAAGCCGTCCATCACCGCCTCGATCGCCTTGACCGGGTCGATTTCGGTGACGATGACCTTCGCGCCCATGCCCTTCGCGCGCATCGCGGTGCCCTTGCCGCACCAGCCGTAGCCGGCGACCACGACGGTCTTGCCCGCGACGATCAGGTTCGTCGTGCGGTTGATGCCGTCCCAGACCGACTGCCCGGTGCCGTAGCGGTTGTCGAAGAGATGCTTGCAGTCCGCGTCGTTGACGAGCATCATCGGGAATTTCAGCGCGTTCTGCGCGTTCATCGCACGCAGCCGCAGAATGCCGGTGGTCGTCTCCTCGCAGCCGCCGATGACATTCGGCAGGAGCTGCGGGTATTCGTTATGGATCAGCGAGACGAGGTCGCCGCCGTCGTCGATGATGAAATGCGGCGCCGCCTCGATGACCCTGCGGGTGTGCGCGTCGTATTCCTCGGGCGTGGTGCCGTGCCATGCCCAGACATTCAGTCCGCCGTGCACGAGTGCCGCCGCGACGTCATCCTGCGTGGAGAGGGGATTGGAGCCGGTGATATACATTTCGGCGCCGCCCGCAGCGAGCACGCGGCAGAGATAGGCGGTCTTTGCCTCGAGGTGGATGGACAGCGCAATGCGCAGTCCTTTGAGCGGCTGCTCCTTTGCGAAATCCTGCTCGATCCCGCGCAGCAGGGGCATATTGCCCTTGACCCATGCGATTTTCTGCTCGCCGCTCTCCCAGAGGGCAAGGTCTTTGATCTCACTCATGATAACAGATTCCTTTCAAAATAGAAGTATATAGATTATTCTACCATATTTCGCATCTAATTGCAAGATGATTCTTATATTTTTTTTCGATATCGGACGGAGTATCCCGGCACTGTGCATATAAATGACAGCCGTGATTTGTGCACGATGACGGAATCTGCGGCTTCCCGCCGCTGTGAGGCAGGATGCGCGGAGAAAAACCGCATACGCGGGCTTTTTTGCGTTTCCGTCAAAAAGCACTTGACGAAATGCCGGATTTGCAGTAAAATAGATAAGGGTATGCGCTCTGACGGATGCGCGACCAATCGCAAAGCTGCGGGCGGATCGCTGCCCGCGCGAAATGAGGTGCAAACATGGCAGAATCTTCGCTCTTTGCCGCACGCAATCTGACGATGCTCGTCGATTTCTACGAGCTGACGATGGCAAACGGCTATCTGGAAAACGGGCTCGACGGCATCATGACCTGCTTTGACCTGTTCTTCCGCAAGGTGCCCGATCAGGGCGGCTACGCGATCATGGCGGGGCTCCAGCAGGCAATCGAATACCTGAGGGGGCTGCGCTTCACCGACGCCGATATCGAATATCTGCGCGGGAAGAACATCTTCTCTGAGGCGTTTCTGACGTATCTGCGCGATTTTGAATTTTCCTGCGACGTCTGGGCGATCCCCGAGGGGACCCCGGTCTTTCCGCAGGAGCCGCTGATGACCGTCCGCGGTCCGGCGATGCAGGCGCAGTTCATCGAGACGATGCTGCTGCTCTCGGTCAACCACCAGTCGCTGATCGCGACCAAGGCAAGCCGCATCGTCCGCGCGGCAGACGGGCGTCCGGTCATGGAATTCGGCTCGCGGCGCGCACAGGGCGTCGACGGTGCGCTCTACGGCGCAAGAGCCGCGTTTATCGCGGGCGCGGCAGGCACGGCATGTGCGATCTGCGACCGGGAATTCGGCGTGCCCGCGCTCGGCACGATGGCGCACAGCTGGGTGCAGCTCTTCCCGACCGAGCTGGAGGCGTTCCGCGCCTATGCAAAGGTCTATCCCGATGCGTGTACGCTGCTGGTCGACACCTATCATGTGCTGAAATCCGGCGTGCCCAACGCGATCACCGTGTTCAAAGAGCTCAAGGCGGCGGGGCACAAGCCGCAGGGCATCCGCATCGACAGCGGCGATATCGCCTATCTCTCGAAGAAGGCGCGCGTCATGCTCGATGAAGCGGGGCTGCCCGAGGTGCGCATCATCGCCTCCAACGCGCTCGACGAATACCTCATCCGCGATCTGCTTGTGCAGGGCGCCCAGATCGACAGCTTCGGCGTCGGGGAGCGGCTTGTCACCTCGCGCTCGGAGCCGGTGTTCGGCGGCGTCTACAAGCTGACGGCTGCGGGCTCTGCCGCCGCGCCGGATGTGCTGCAGCCGAAGATCAAGCTCTCGGAGAATGCCTCGAAGATCACCAATCCCGGCTTCAAAGCCCCGTGGCGCCTCTACGACCGCGAGACCGGCATGGCGATCGCCGATGTCATCACGCTCGCCGACGAGGTCATCGACGACACCCAGCCCTATGTCATCTTCGACCCGGAGTTCACCTACAAGCGCAAAACGCTGACGAATTTCGTTGCAAAGCGGCTGCAGGTGCAGGTCTTTGATCAGGGCAGATGCGTCTATGAGAGCCCGTCGCTGCTCGAGATCCGCAACCACTGTGCCGAGCAGCTCGGCATGATCTGGGACGAGGTCAAGCGCTTTGAGAATCCGCACGCCTACTATGTCGACCTCTCCGAGCCGCTCTGGAAGCTGAAGCGCGATATGCTGGACAGATATTTCGCGGAGTGAGCGTTTAGAAATGAGAAGTTAGAAATTAGAAGTGAGAAGTGACAGCGAAATCCGGATGGCGGGACAACTCCTGCCTCCTCTCTTCTCCCTTAATCTGATATTTGGAGAGAATCTGCCATGAATATAAAGCTGAACCGTATCCACATGGGACCCGCGCGCTGTGCCGCCGATCTGACCGACGGCAGCGAGCGCGGCGAATATGTCGACCAGGACTACATCCTGCGCACACTCGGCAGACCGATGCGCTCGGTCAACCTGATGTACTGCTACTACCCGCTCGACGAGGGCTTCCCCAAGCGCGCCAGAGACGCCTTTTCCGACAAGGAGGTCGCGTTCCAGTGGGATTACCCCTACGACGACTACTTTCCGTATACCGGCGGGCTGAACGGCTCCCGCGACGGCGCGGTCTTCCGGCAGATGGCGGATATCCGCGCACACGGGCAGGATGTGACGCTGACGCTGACCTGCGACCCGAATGTGACCGACGATCACCTGATCGCGATTGCGGGCGACCTCAGACCCTTCGGCAGAGTGATGCTACGGCTCAATCACGAGGCGACCGGCAACTGGTTTTCCTTCAACAAGCGTGCCTCCTATGCCGATGTCGCGAAATTCTTTGCACATGCGAGCGAGGTCATCCGCGCACATGCCCCCAACGTGCAGACGATCATCTGCATCGGCGGCATCGAGGACCTGAATTCCGGGGAGATCGTCAAAGAGCAGGAGTTTGCCTGCACGATTCCCGCTGCCGATATCTGGTCGGTCGACAAATACATGGCGCTGCACTGGGGCTGGCCCTACGACACCGCGCTGAAGGGCGGCAGCTCGCACAGCCGCGGCAGCTATGCCGAGACCTACGAAATGACGAAGGCGTCGTTCCGGCGCTTCACCGAGTTGAACGGCGGCGTCCCGAAGCCGATGGTGATGAGCGAATTCAACGCCGACGGCGATGTCACCGGTCCTTACGACCAGTGCAGCATGGTCGAGGGCTTCTTCCGCATGCTCAGGGAGGACGACGAGACCTGGCTCTCGGGCATCAACTTCTACCAGTTCCGCGACCGCGGGCGGCTCGGGCTCGAGATCGAGGACCCGAATAACCCCGCAGTCGGCATTCCGCAGCCGGTCATGCAGACCTTCAGAAAGTGGATTCAGGACCCGCTCTTTCTGCCGCAGATGACCGAGGCGGGCGAAGCCTCGCTGCCTGCAACGCTCCGCTGGGGCGGCGCCGAGGACGCGGAGGGGCTCGCGATCGAAACCGTGCTCGAAGGGACGCCGCATTTCTGCGAGCTGACCTTCAGCGATGACGGAAACTATATGATCGAGTGCTGCGGCAAATGGTTCTACAAGGCGCCGCAGACAAAATTCGTCGATCTGATGCCTGCGTTTTTTGACGGGCAGATCAAGGACAGGCAAACCCTGACGATCCGGCTCTTTGCGCCGCCTGCCGACGGCAAAAACGATCTGGAGCGCCCGGACGGTCTGATGAACAGCTACACGACCGTCACGGAGCTGCCGCAGCTGCGGGTCGCCTATGCGCCCGTGGAGCCCGACCGTGATTAAGACGCTGTTTGTCACCGATCTGGACGGCACGCTGCTCACCCCGGAGGTGACTGTTTCGGCGCGCTCGCGGGCATTGCTGACGCCGCTTTTGCAGGCTGGGCTCCCGCTCTCTGTCGCGACGGCGCGGACGAGCTTTTCTGTTCTGCCGATCCTCAGCGGGCTGCCCTTTTCGCTGCCGCTGATTCTGCAGAACGGCTCCGTGCTCCACGACCCGCAGTCCGACCGCATCGTACAGGCGGAGACCATCGCGGCGGACGCCTTTTTGCAGGTGACAGCGCTCTACCGGGACATGGGCTTCAACGGCTTTGTGTTCTGCGTGCACGGGGGAAGGCTCACCTGCTGCTATACCGCGCTCACCACGCCGCACATGCAGAAATATTACAGCGAACGGCGCGGGAAATATCAGAAGCCGTTTCTGCAGGTCGGCTCGCTCGAATCGCTTGCGGAGCAGAGCCCGGTGTTCATGTCGCTCAACGCGCCGAAGGAGCGGCTTGACCCGCTCAGAGCCGCGCTCGATTCCGTGCCCGGCATTGCGGTCGCCTATTACCGCGATGTCTATGAGCCGGAGATCTGGTATCTCGAGGTCTCGGCAGCATCCGCCTCCAAGCGCGGCGGTGTGCTGCGCCTGAAGGAACTGACCGGCGCGGAGCAGGTCGTCGGCTTCGGCGACAATCTCAACGATCTGCCGCTCTTTGCCGCCTGCGACGTGAAAATCGCCGTGGGCAACGCCGCCGAGGAGATCAAGCGCATTGCCGATCTGGTGATCGGATGCAATACCGGGGATGCCGTTGCAGAATATCTGGCGGCGCAGTACCCGGGACAATACGAATACGAATGAGGGAAAACAGGAAGCGATGAAAAACAGGTATTTGTTCGGAGCGGCTGGGATGCTGCTCACAACGGTACTGCTGACAGGCTGCGGTGAGCCGCATTCAAGCAGCACGGCAGAAACCACAACGACGACCGCCGCCACGACGACAACGTCGACTTCGGTCACAACGACGACGACGACCGAAACTACGACGCTGACCGAGGAAACCACGACGACAACAACCGATGCCACGCTCCCGCCGATCAGCGAGGATGATACTTCGGCGCTCGTGCAGAAGGGCTACCGCACCGGCTACGATCAGGGCTATGCGGACGGGCTTGCCGACGGCGAGAAGCGCAGCATCGCGCAGGCGGGCGCACAGAAGCTGAAGGTCTGGGTCTCTGGCGATTTCACCGCGACCGTGCGTGCAGTCATGTCCGATTATGTCAGCGACCCGCAAAACCGCACAGCCGTTGTCACGCTGTTTCAGGATATGCCCTTTGTGCTGCGCCTGAACCCCGAGATCTGCGCAAAGCTGAAGGTCGACGAGAGCTACACCTTCATCGTTGCATCGCAGGAGGCGGAAATCTACGCGGGGCAGTTCTTGGATGAAAATACCGTTTCGTCCGATGCGCTGCGGCTGAACTGCTTCAGTGTCTCGGATGTGCGCGAAGTGGAAGAGGATGAATACGGGCTGCAATGCTGGCGCGTTCATTATTCAACATAACAAAGGAGAAGAAACATGAAGAAACTGATGCTTGGAAACGAAGCGTTTGCAAGAGGGCTCTATGAGGCAGGCTGCCGATTTGCCTCGAGCTACCCGGGCACTCCGTCCACGGAGATCACCGAGACGGTCGCAAAATACGACGAGGTCTATGCGGAGTGGGCGCCGAATGAGAAGGTCGCGGTCGAGTCCGCGCTGGGTGCGTCGTTCGCGGGCGCAAGAGCCTTCGCGGCAATGAAGCATGTGGGTCTCAACGTCGCAGCAGACCCGCTCTACACCGCAGCCTACACCGGCGTCAACGGCGGTCTGGTCATTGCCGTCGCCGACGACCCCGGCATGCACTCCTCCCAGAACGAGCAGGATTCGCGCCATCACGCGATCGCCTCGAAGGTGCCGATGCTCGAGCCCTCCGATTCGCAGGAGTGCAAGGATTTTGCGATGCTCGCATTCGATCTCTCCGAGGAATTTGACACGCCCGTGCTCGTGCGCACCGCGACCAGAGTGGCACACTCGCAGAGCGCGGTCGAGCAGAATCCGCGTCAGGAGCATGAACTGAAGCCCTATGTCAAGAATCCGGGCAAATATGTCATGATGCCGGCAAACGCGAAGGGCAGACATGTCGTTGTCGAGGAGCGCACCAAAAAGCTGACTGCATGGGCGGAGACCGCCGCGATCAACAAAATCGAGGACAACGGCGCGGAGATCGGCGTCATCACCTGCGGCGCGGCGTATCAGTACGCAAAGGAAGCGCTCGGCGATTCGGTCAATTATCTCAAGCTCGGCATGACCAACCCGCTGCCCGAGCAGCTCTTCCGCGATTTTGCGGCAAAGTGCAAAACGCTCTATATCATCGAGGAGCTCGACGGCATTCTCGAGCAGCATGTGAAGGCGCTCGGCATTGCCTGTAAGGGCAAGGAGATCTTCGGCAATATCGGTGAGCTCAATCAGGTCATCATCGCCGAGAAGCTGCTGGGCAGAACGCCGGAGGTCACGCCGTATCCGGAGCAGCTGCCGGTGCGCCCGCCGGTCATGTGCGCGGGATGTCCGCACAGAGGCGTGTTCTATACGCTGGCAAAGCATAAGATCACGGTCTCCGGCGATATCGGCTGTTATACGCTCGGCGCCGCAAAGCCGCTGGAGTCGATGGACTGGACGATCTGCATGGGTTCGTCGGTCTCGTGCCTGCACGGCTTCAACAAGGTGCTCGGCAAGGAGTCGCAGAATCGGACCGTCGCGGTCATCGGCGATTCGACCTTTATGCACTCGGGTATCACCAGCCTTGTCAACATCGCCTACAACGCCTCCAATTCGACCGTCATCATCCTCGACAACTCGATCACCGGCATGACCGGTCACCAGCAGAACCCGACCACCGGCAAGAACCTGAAGGGCGACCCCGCAGCGGCGGTCAACCTCGAGGAGCTCTGCAAAGCGATCGGCATCCGGCGCGTGCGCGTCGCAGACCCCTATCACCTCGCGGAGATGGAGCAGGCAATTCTCGAGGAGCTCGCCGTCGATGAGCCGTCGGTCATCATCAGCCGCCGCCCGTGCGCGCTGCTGAAATATGTCAAGCACAATGCGCCGCTGCATGTCGACACCGACAAGTGCCGCAGCTGCAAGATGTGCTTAAAGCTCGGCTGCCCGGCGATCTCGATGAAGAACGGCAAGGCGTGCATCGACCACACCCAGTGCGTCGGCTGCGGCATCTGCGAGGAGCTCTGCAAATTCGGCGCGATCGGGGAATAATAAGGTGTCGCTTACGCGACGGATTCAGAATGGGGCGTTGCCCCAAGCCCTGCCAAAGGGACGAAGTCCCTTTGGAATCCCATGATAGGAGATGCAGGGATGTTTTTGTATCAAGGGATACGGGAAAAGATCAGGGAAGATCAGTCGATCGGGATGGATTATTGCCCGGGCTGCCGCATCTTCACGCGGTTCTTTCTCGGGAGGCACCTGCGCATTCAGCACCTCAATTATATTCCGCTGAAAACATGGGTACTCGATTACGCAGAATTCTGCGATCAATGCAAACGGGGCAGAGTTTTCACGCAGGAAGCCTACGCAGCACGCATGAAAATCATGGAGCCGTTCTCAGACCGCAGGCTGCAGAAGCGCTGCTATGAAAAAGCGCTCGCACTTGCGGACGGAGCAACGGCGACCGATGAATCTGCCGCGGAAATCTGCGATGCACTCAGCGCAGAATATCCGGTGAAAGCATCCCCGCAGCTCGAAGAGATCTATCGCCGGCGGGTCGAAATGCTGCTTGCCTTAAACGGCAGGGGCGGCGATCCGCAGGCGCTCATGCACAGGGCGAACGTACAGCCCGTGCAGGCAATACTGGTTGATGAATACGAATGAAAGGACACTGATATGGAAACCAAATCTGTTATGATCGTCGGCGTCGGCGGGCAGGGCTCTCTGCTCGCGAGCCGCATTCTCGGCAATGTGCTCCTGCAGCAGGGCTTTGCCGTCAAGGTCAGCGAGGTGCACGGCATGAGCCAGCGCGGCGGCTCCGTCGTCACCTATGTCAAATACGGCGATGCGGTCTGTTCGCCGACCGTGGAAAAGGGCGAGGCGGATGTGATCATCTCCTTTGAGCTGCTCGAGGCGGCGCGCTGGGCGGGCTATCTGAAAAAGGGCGGCAAGATCGTCACCTCGACCCAGACCCTCGACCCGATGCCCGTCATCACCGGCGCGGCGAAATACCCCGAGGGCATCATTGAGAATCTCAAAGGCATGGGGCTCGATGTCACAGCAGTCGATGCGCTCTCCCTCGCGGAGCAGGCAGGCTCGGCAAAGGCGTCGAATGTCGTGCTGATGGGCGTTGTCTCGAAGAAAATGGATTTCGACGAGGCGATCTGGCAGGAGGCGCTCAACCAGTGCGTCCCCGCGAAGTTCATCGAGATGAACCGCAGGGCATTCGCACTCGGCAGAGAAGCATGACGCCCTTCCGCGACGCAGAGGGCAAACGTGCGCTGAACGATATCTGGGAATTTTGCCCCGACGGTCCGCTGAACGGTGCGGTCAAGGGCATGCTTGTGCCGTATTTTGAGCGAACCTTCGCCTCGGTCACGGAGACGGAGCAGTTCACCGAGGACGGCGAGCCCTTTGACTATGACCCCGTCAGGGACGGCGTTGACGCGGAGATCGGCTATGATGTCTGGGTCTGCGCCGTGATGCTCGATGCCGTGCTGTGCGGCACCGATTACACCGCAGACTGCATGGGCTTTTCGGAGATGTACGGAAGCGTCCGTAAGGCGATCGCCAAAGCACTGGCAGAAACCAAGCTGTTCAGCAAGCATCCGAAATACGATGTGCCCGGGCTCCGCCAAAGAGCAGCCGAGGCGCTCCGCTGGATCAGCGGCGAAATCTGCGATTCCGAGGTCGCGGAAGCATACGCCGCCCGCAAGACAGAATTTCTCTCGTCAGTTGACGCGCTGCGGGCACGTCTGCTCGCCGGATAACAGGACAATACAGTCTGACTGTTGATATACTTAAACCGAAAGGAATGATTCCAATGGCAAACTACTGGCACGAGGACATTGAATGCATGCCCCTCGAGGACATGCGCAGACT
>JAEELE010000041.1 GCA_016288755.1 Oscillospiraceae bacterium | reverse complement strand
GCACCTTTGCCTTGCCGACCTCGGACTGGTGCTTTTTCTCCTGTGCGCTGCGGTCGACGACGATGAACACGACCGTGAGCGCGATCGCCGCCGCAGCGAGTATGATGATCCAGCGAAGCTGCTTCATGCGTCCTTCCTCCTCAGCCAGACCACCACGCCGATCGCGGCGATCAGAATCGGGATGGCGATGTAGATTGCGATCAGGACATAGCCCTCGCGGCTGCTGCCGACCTGCAGTGTGTCGTAGGAGCGTTCCTTATTTGCGATGTTGGCGTCGATATCGCTGGACTGCATCCACGAGATGCCGGATGTGAACAGATAGGTCGGGATGATGAAGAAGCTGCCGCTGGCGGTGGCTTCGTCGGTGAGGAATTCTGCCGAGCCGAACACCATCAGCTTGGCGTCGCTGCGCAGCGTGTCCTTGGAGTAGAGCGCGAGGGTCAGCTCGGTGCCGGTGATCTCCTCGAAATCCTGCACGGTGCCGCCGTAGGGCTCCGCGACGGCGGTCGCCTGCGCGGTGATCAGCGTGTCGATCTGGCAGGTGCCGTAATTGGTGCCGAAGACCTTGCTCAGCGTGCGCGAGGCAGGCATATAGGTCAGCAGACCGCCGTTCTCGCCGCTCATCAGCGCGCCGGTCAGGTCGTCATCGGTCTCGGCGGCGGACGGGACCAGATCGCACTGGAAGGTATAGGGGTCGCCGGATTTGTGCCGGGCAGTGTCGCTCTCGTAGACGCGGTCGTAGTCCATCGCGACGCAGAAGCTCGACATGAACGTCGAGATGTTCGTGTAGCTTATTTTGTCTTTGTTCGGGGTCATCAGCAGCATGACGCTGCCGCCCGTTTTCGCGTAGGCATTGAGCTTTGTGAGTTCCTCGTCGGTGATGTCATACGTCGGACCGGCGATCACCAGTGCGCCGCAGTCCTCCGGGACACGCTCGGCGTTGATCAGGTTGAGCGTCTGGCAGCCGTAGTTGACATTCTGCAGGTTGCGCGTGAGTGTCGTGAAATCGCTCATCGGGTGCTCGCCGTGCCCCTCGAGGAAATACACGGTCGTCTCGATGCCCTCGACAACGGACATCAGCGCGCCGGTGAGGAGCGGCTCTGCGCGGAATTCCTCGCGGGAAACCGTCTCGGTGCCGTCGGCAGCCTGCGTGATCTCCTGTGTGTAGATCATGCCGCTCTGCACGCGCTTGACGTTGCTGCCGTAGACAAAGAAGAAGTCGTTCTTTTTCAGGTTGAACACGCCTTCGGGATTGAGCTTATCGCTGAGCTGCGGATTGGTGTCCGGGTCGAAGGAGATCAGGTTAAAGGATTCGTGCGCGTCGTATTTCATGAGCGTCTCGTAGAGGTCGAGCACGCTGGTATCGCTCTCGAGCTTCACGAGCTCATTGAGGAAGTAGACATCGACGACGATGCCCTGCTCATCGAGCTTTGTCAGATAATTCTCGGTCGTTTCCGTCAGCGAATACATGCTGTTCGGGGTCATGTCGAAATTGATGTTGAGGCGGTCGGCGATCAGGTTGACCGGGATCGCGACGGCGAGCACGAGCAGCGCGAGCGCCCATGCCAGCGCCGTGTATTTCTGATTCTTGGATGTGACAGATGTTTTCATATTCGTGTTCCTCCCGTCACATCAGCCGCGGCTCCAGCGGCGCTTTTCGATCACGATGACCGTCCAGACCAGCACGACGAGCGAGATCGTGATGAAGTAGACCAGATCGGCGACGCTGAAGAAGCCCTGTGCAAAGCCGGCGAAGCGGTTTTGCAGCGAGAACCACGCCAGAATGTTGTAGAGCGTCAGATTCGCCTTTGCAAACTCGGTTCTGGAGATGATATCAATGAACAGCAGGACGATCATCGCCGCCTCGCCGAGCACTGCCGCGAGGATCGGGCTGTCGGTCAGCGCCGAGCAGAGGATGCCGACCGCGATGCACACGAGCCCCCAGAAGAAGAAGCCCGCATAGCCGCAGATCAGACCGGAGACGATGACCGAGCCCTTGATCCACGCGATCAGCGGAAAGACCAGCGACAGCGCGCACATCAGCAGATACACGGTCGCGACTGCGAGAAACTTCGCGATGACGACCTGCGGCACGGTAATCGGTGCCGAGAGCCAGAGCGTCTCGGTGTGCGACTTGCGCTCCTCTGCGAAGGTGCGCATCGTCAGCAGCGGGATCATGAAGATGAAATAGAAGAAGTTGTCATAGAAGACCGATGCGAATGAAAAGCGCACGGTCGAGTCCTTCATTGTCGAGACGATGTAGAAGAAGCTCAGCGAGAACACCAGCAGAAACAATGCGCTGACGATGTATGCAAAGGGGGAATAGAAATAGGACTGCACTTCTTTTTTATAGAGCGAAAACATCAGGAATCCGCCTCCTCTCCGCCGTCACGGTCATTTTCTTCGGCGAGCTCCGCCGCGCGGTCTGCCTCGAGCTTTCTGCCGAGCTCCTCGAACGCCTCCTCGCGGGTCTGCGTCCTGGTCGGAGCCGTCAGCCGCACGAAGACCTCCTCGAGATTCGCGTGCAGCGTGTTGATCTCGAGCACCATGCAGTCGTTGGAGACCAGCGTCGTGACGATCGCCTTGCGGACCTCCTCGGATTCGAGCGCGACCGTGAAGATGTTGATGCCGTCGGATTCGATCTCCGCCTCGCGGATCTCCTTCACGCCCTCAATGCCCTGAATCAGGCGGGTGACCTTGGTCAGCTCGCCCTCGACGCGGAGCTTGAGCACGGTGTCGGCAGAGACAGAGCGCTCGAGATTTGCGATCGTGTCGACTGCGCGGATCTGCCCCTTGCTGATGATGACGACGCGCTCACAGACGGCGGTGACCTCCGCGAGGATGTGCGTGGAGAATATAATAGTATGCTCCTTTGCGAGATCGCGGATGAGCCCGCGCACCTCCATGACCTGCTTGGGGTCCAGACCGACCGTCGGCTCGTCGAGGATCAGGAATTTCGGGTCGCCGAGCAGCGCCTGCGCAAAGCCGACTCTCTGGCGGTAGCCCTTCGAGAGATTGCCGATGACGCGCTTCTGCACATCGGTGATCGAGAGGCGCTCCATCGCGCGCTCGACCTGCTTTTTGCGGTCGGGGCGCGGCACGCCCTTGAGCCCGGCGGCAAAGGTCAGGTATTCGCGCACGCGCATGTCCGGATAGACCGGGGGCAGCTCGGGCAGATAGCCGATCCTGCGCTTGACCTCCAGCGGCTGCTTTTCGATGTCATAGCCGTCGACGAGCACGGTGCCCGCGCTCGAGGGCAGACAGCCCGTGATCATGTTCATCGTCGTGGATTTTCCGGCGCCGTTGGGACCCAGAAAGCCCAGCACCTCGCGGTCGCCGACCGTGAAGGAGATATCCTGCACTGCCGGGTGCGCGCCGTAGAATTTCGTGAGATTTTTGATTTCAACCATATATGCGGCAAGCCCCTTTCATCATGAGACAGATACCTTTTTATTATTGCAGATTTTTGTGAACGGGATATGAACACAGCATAGATAAGCCGTGAACGGCAGTCTGAACGTACACACTGTCCCATGATGCTGATTATAGCGCGCGGATGTGTCGGTTTTGTGTGCGGCTTCTGAAAAACAGTGCGGCGGCTGTGAAAAGGTGCAGTGCACGATTGCACATAAAAGTTGACGATAGGACAGAATGCACAAAAACCGAACAGGTGATTTGTATAAGCTGCCAAAAAACAGGTGCGCGTTCGAGAGAATCCGTGCAAACGCTTGACAAAGTCCCGGAAATTCACTATAATGAGAACAGGAATCTGTGAAGGTGCCTAACTGTGTCATTGCCTGTTGCTGAAGGCAGCGGTCTGCAACGGATGCCGAACCGTCTGTCTGTACCCGCAGCGAACAGGGAACGGTGCAGCGCACGCAGAGCGTCTGCGGCTGCCCAACACGCAGGTGTGAAGCGGCACACCCGAGCAGAAAGTGCGGACATGGGGTCATGCACGGTAACCGCCCCGCCGTCCGTTCCGAACAATCAGATATGCGCAGCCCGGGCGGCTTCCGCGGGCAGTCAGAACCGTGCATTCAGGAAGTCGAACATCTATATTCAACGAGAGGGGAAAAAAGAATGCAATTCAAGAAGAACAGAGCGATTCTCGCAGCTGTTGTTGCAGCAGCAATGTCGGCTTCTGCGCTGATGACGACCGTCGCATCCGCTGACGGTGTCGGCTCTTGGGCGGCTAGAACCAAGGACGATGTGTACGGCACAGAAACCTACGCAGCACGTTTCCTGTCCCTGTATGACGATGTCATCGTCAAAGGTCAGGACAACGGCTATCTCAGCAAGACCAATACCGCTTCGGGCGGCTTCGGTATCCCGTATCACTCCATCGAGGAGCTGATCTGCGAGGCACCGGACTACGGTCACGAGACCACGTCTGAGGCAATGTCCTACATCGTCTGGATCGCAGCGATGAACGACAACATCACCAAGAAGGAAGCCGGCAAGATCGACGGCGTCACCGCGACCTCCGACCTCGCAAAGGCTTGGAAGACGCTCGAAGCGATGATCCCGGATTCCAGCCAGCAGAAGGGCTTCTTCGAGAAGTCCAGCAGCGGCGGGCTTTCCGCCCAGACCGCCAAGGAGTGGCCGGAAGGACCGGAGAACTATCCGTCTGAGGGCAACCAGCAGAATGTCGGTATCAACCCGATCCAGAAGGATTTCTCCACCAACTACTCCAGCCAGGGCGGCGAGTATCTGATGCACTGGCTCGCAGACGTCGATGACTGGTATGGCTTCAGCGGTTCCGCCCGCGGCACCGCAGGCAAGTTCACCTTCATCAACACCTTCCAGCGCGGCGACCAGGAGTCCTGCTTCGAGACCGTTCCGCATCCGGCGATCGAGAACCTCGAATACGGCAACAGCACGCAGGGCATGAAGTTCGCATTCCAGCAGAGCACTGCAAAGTCCTGGTCCTACACGAACGCTCCTGACGCAGAAGACCGTGCAATCCAGGCAGTCGCAGCTGCAAACCGCTGGGGCGTCGGCGATTCCTCCGTCTCCTCCAAGGCAGGTATGATGGGTGATTTCTGCCGCAACGACATGTTCGACAAGTACTACAAGGAAATCGGCTGCCAGAGCTACGAGGCAGACGCCAGCGGCGGCGGCCTGCAGGGTCAGCACTTCCTGATGAGCTGGTACACCGCATGGGGCGGCGCTGCTGACGGCACATGGGCATGGCAGATCGGCTGCTCGCACTCGCATCAGTTCTATCAGAACCCGCTGGCAGCTTATGAGCTGCTCTACGATACCGACCTGAAGGCAGGCATGAAGTCCTCCAGCGCTGAGAAGGATTACACCACCTCGCTGCAGCGTCAGATCGAGATGTATCTGTGGCTGCAGGCTCCGGAAGGGCCGTTCGCAGGCGGATGCACCAACAGCTGGAACGGCAAGTACGAGACCTATCCGTCCGGCGTGCCGACCTTCTATAAGATGGCATACATCGAGCACCCTGTCTACGCAGACCCGGGCTCCAACGGCTGGACCGGTAACCAGTTCTGGGCAACCCAGCGTCTGGCAGAGCTCTACTATCTCGTCAAGCAGGGCGATAAGTCCAGCGTCAAGCCGGGCGGCCTGAGCCTCGAGAAGGCACTGGAGACCGTGCTCGACAAGTGGGTCGACTTCTTCGTCTCGACCACGAAGTTCACCGATGACGGCGACTACAGCGTCGTTTCCAACATCAAGTGGAGCGGTGCTCCTGACAGCTGGGGCACGTCCTACTCTGAGGGATCCAACAAGGGTCTGAAGGCAGAGGTTGGCGGCGAGGGCAACACCGACTTCGGCTGCGCAGCATCTCTCGCGAATACGCTGATCTACTACGCAAAGGCAAAGGGCGTCAAGCCGTCCGGCACCACTGCGGAGAAGGGCTCCAAGCTGGAGGAGAACGCACTTTACACCGCACAGCAGCTGCTCGACAGAATCTGGAGCATCGGCCGCGACAACTACGGCGTCTCCAGAGTCGACCACAACGGCTCGCTGGCTCGTGTCTTCGGACAGGAGGTCTATATCCCGTCCGGCAACTCCGGCAAGTATCCGTATGGCTACACCGTTGAGCACGGTGCGAAGTTCATCGATATCCGCCCGATGTACGAGGATCTCGAAGGCTACGATGCACTGAAGAAGGCATACGATGCTGACGTCGCGAACGGCGCAAAGATGATCGAGGATACCGACAACGGCTACGGCAAGAACAACTCCGTTGACTGCAAGGAGTTCACCAACGTCGCTTCCGTCGATCTGGTCTACCACAGATTCTGGCACGTCTCTGACGTCCTGATGGGTCTGGGCACCATGTACGAGCTCTATCCGGAGCTGAGACCGACCGACGCAGAGCCGGGCAATGATCCGGAGCTCGAGGGTGAGTGGGGCAACGTCGACTGCTCGACCGAAGCAAAGCTGGCTGAGAAGGTCAACGTCGCTGACGCAGTTCTGCTCGCACGTCTCCTCGCTGAGGACAAGGAAGCTGTTGTCTCCGCACAGGGCAAGCTGAATGCACAGTGCGACTGGGATAAGAGCAAGTCCGCCGATGCGCAGATCCTCGAGGCAGCTGACCTCACCGCTCTGCTTGAGTACCTCGCAGGCATCAAAGAGTACGCTGAGCTGGGCAACCAGTAATCCGACATATTCACACTCCTTTCTTAATCAGCACGGCAGCACGGTCGTTCCTCCGGGATCGGCCGTGCTGCCGTTTGCTGCAAAATTCTGCCGGAAACAGCTTGATTTTTCTGCGCTGATATGGTATACTAAAGTGATGGATTATGCAATGTCTGCGATCCGTATCACAAATGAAAGCAGAGGGAAATCACTATGCCGAAAAGCATGACCGGTTACGGCAGAGCACAGCGCCTTGCCGACGGACGCGACGTGCTTGTCGAGATTCGCGCGGTCAATCACAGATACTACGAATTTTCCGCCCGTCTGCCCCGCACCTGCATGTATCTCGAGGAAAAGCTCAAGCGCCTCCTCAACGGGCAGGTCGCGCGCGGCAAGGTCGAGGTCGCGGTGACGATCACCCGCCCCGACGGCAGGGACGCGCAGATCGCCGTCAACCGTGCAGTTGCAGAGGGCTATGTCAATGCGCTCCGTGCGCTGAACGAGCAGCTCGGCGAGGGCGGCAGCCTCTGGCTCGAGGACGATATCCGCCTGAGCGCGCTGCTGCGCCTGCCCGATCTCTTCACCGTGACGAAGGAGCAGGACGACGAGGAGCAGGTCTGGGCGGTCGTCTCCGATGCCGCCGCCGAGGCGCTGCAGTCGTTCATCGCCATGCGGCAGACTGAGGGCGAGCGTCTGGCAGCCGATCTGCTGGCAAAGCTCGACGGGCTCGAGAAGATGCTCGTACAGATCGAGGAGATCGAGCCGAGCGTCGCCGAAAGCTACCGTGCCAGACTGTTCGCAAAGCTGCAGGAGCTGCTCGCCGACACGCAGATCGACCAGCAGCGCATCCTCACCGAGACCGCGATCTTCGCCGAGAAAACCGCGATCGACGAGGAGACCGTCCGCCTGCACAGCCATATCGCACAGTTCCGCGAGCTGCTTGCCGCCGCCGAGCCGGTCGGGCGCAAGCTCGATTTCCTCGTGCAGGAGATGAACCGCGAGGTCAACACGATCGGCTCGAAGGCACAGGAGCTGAAGATCACGCGGCTGGTCGTGGATATGAAATCCGAGATCGAAAAGATCCGCGAGCAGATTCAGAATATCGAATGAAGGGGGGCAGCGGCATGCGGCTGATCAATATCGGCTTCGGCAATATGATCTCATCGGCGCGGCTCATCACCATCGTAAGCCCGGATTCCGCACCGATCAAGCGCATCGTGCAGGATGCCCGAGACCGCGGCAGACTGATCGACGCGACCTACGGGCGGCGCACCAGAGCGGTGATTGTGATGGACAGCGACCATGTGATCCTGTCGGCGATCCAGCCCGAGACCATCGCGGCGCGGCTTGCCGGACAGCCCGCACAGGCGGCAGAGGAGGAAGACGATGAAGCGTAAGGGACTGCTGATCGTGCTCTCCGGACCCTCGGGGTGCGGCAAGGGCACACTGGTGAAGGAGATGCTCGCCCGCGGCGACTGCGCCGTGTCGGTCTCCGCGACGACCCGTGCGCCGCGTGAGGGCGAGGAGAACGGCGTGCATTACCACTTCCTCGACCGCGCGGAATTTGAGCGCAGGGTCGCGGCAGACGAGCTGCTCGAGCACGCGGAATACTGCGGCAATTATTACGGCACGCTGCGCGCAGAGGTCGAGCGGCTGCGCAGCGAGGGCAAGCACGTCATCCTCGAGATCGAGGTGCAGGGCGCACTGCAGATTCGCGGGCGCTGTCCCGAGGCGGTGCTGGTGTTCACCGTTCCGCCCTCTGCCGCAGAGCTCTACCGCCGGCTGAAAAAGCGCGGCACCGAGACCGAGGAGGTCATTGCAAGGCGCATCGCACGCGCCGCCGAGGAGCTGCCCTATGCGGTCGGCTACGATTACATTCTGCTGAACGACGCACTGGAGGACGCCGTCGCCGATTTCGGCGCGATCCTCCGTGCGGAAGCCATGAAAACCCGTTTCAATACTGAACAGACAGGAGCGATGATTGAAGATGTTAAGACCTTCCATGTATCAGATCATTTCCAAGAATGAGAGCTACTATTCGCTGGTGATCGGCGTTGCCAAGCGCGCCAGAGAGATCTCCGAGGCACATGTCCGCGAGAAGGAGAAGGCGAAGGCGGAGGCTGAGCGCAAGGCAAAGCAGAACGGCGAGACCAAGGTCCGGCTCGACGACAAGACGATGAAGCTCGTCGTGCTCGAGGAGAACCCGGTCAAGACCGCTGTCGACGAGTTCGCAGCAGGCAAATTCAAGCTCGTGATGCCGGATTCCGACGGCGAGCACTGATGCCCGAGCCGATTCGGTATGCAGCAGACGCAGAGCCCGTTGCGGAGGTCGCACTGGATGCGGCTTCCTTCGGTTATGACCGCCTTTACAGCTATGCGGCACGGGGTGCTCTGCGCGAGCGGGTCCGACCGGGCATGCGCGTCGCGGTGCCCTTCGGCAAGGGGAACCGCCGCCGCATCGGCATGGTGCTGCGCGTGACCGAAGAGCCGCCCGGCGACCGGGTGCTCAAGCCGATCGTCACGCTGCTCGATGCAGAACCGGTGCTGACCGATGAGCTCTTTCTGCTTGTCGACTGGCTGCACGAGCACACCTTCTGCACATGGTATGATGCGGTGCGTGCGGTGCTGCCGGGCGGACTGCAGCTGCGGCTCGAGGAGCGCTATGTCGTGCTGGAGCCGCCGCCCGGCGTCACGCTGACGATGGCGGAGAACAATCTGCTGACGCTGCTCAGGCAGGCTGGCACAAAGCACGAACGCGACGCCATTCTGCAGACGGAGGGCAACCCCGAAAAGCAGAGGATCCTCGACAGTCTGACAGAGAAGGGCTGCCTGCTCGCGGTTTCCGAGGGCAAGCAGCTTATTTCAGATAAAACGCTGAAAACCGTGCAGCTCTCGGCAGAATTTCTCATGCACGAGACCGCCTTCTCGCCGACGCCCAAGCAGCAGCAGGTGATCGCCGTGCTCCGCGATCAGAGCAGCCTGACCGAGCGCGAGTGCGCCTATGCCGCCGGCGTGACGGGCATTGTCATCAAAAATCTCGTCAAGGCGGGCATTGCCGTGCTGACTGAGCAGGAGCAGCTCCGGGTCCCGCGCGACGCTGTCCCGACGGTCTCGCCGGAGAACACCGTGCTCACGCCGCAGCAGCAGGCAGCCTATGATGCCGTCGCCGAAACGATCACGGCGCGGCAGGCGGGCGCTTTTTTGCTCTACGGGGTCACCGGCAGCGGCAAGACCGCCGTGTTCGAGCAGCTCATCGCGCTGACGCTCCGGCAAAAGCGGCAGGTGCTGCTGCTGATCCCCGAGATCGCGCTGACGCCGCAGACCGTGCACTATTTTCAGTCGCGCTTCGGCAATGCGGTCGCGGTGATCCACAGCGGGCTGACCATGCCGCAGCGCTTTGACACCGACAAGCTGATCCGCCGCGGCGAGATCTCCATTGTGATCGGCACGCGCAGCGCCGTGTTCGCGCCGCTTTCCGATATCGGGCTCATCATCCTCGACGAGGAGGGTGAGCATTCCTATAAATCCGACAAATCTCCGCGCTATCACGCCGCAGAGGTCGCCCGCGCCCGTGCAAAGCATCACAGTGCGGCACTGGTGCTCGCCTCGGCAACGCCCTCGCTCGAGAGCCGCTATCTGGCGCAGCGCGGTGTCTATCAGCTCCTGCGGATGCCCGAGCGCTACAATCAGGCGCCGCTGCCGCAGGTCGAGATCATCGACATGAACGCGGAGCGCGGGAACGGCAATCTGTCGCCGTTTTCCACGGCGCTCTCCGAAGCGCTCGCAGAGAATCTGAAACGCGGCGAGCAGAGCATTCTGCTGCTGAACCGCCGCGGCTATCACACGCTTCTGCAGTGCACCAAGTGCTATGAGCCGCTCTATTGCCCGAACTGCTCAGTGCCGATGACCTTCCACAAGGCGAACAACTCGCTGATGTGCCACTACTGCGGGCATATCCAGCCGCCCGCGCAGACCTGCCCGAAATGCGGCAACGACCGCATGCGGCTGATGGGCTTCGGCACGCAGAAGCTCGAGGAGGCGCTGCAGAGTCTGCTCCCCGATGCGCGCATCCTGCGGATGGACGCGGACACGACGATGACGCGCACCGCCTATGAGGCGGGCTTTTCGGCATTCGGGCGGCATGAATACGACATCATGTGCGGCACACAGATGATCGGCAAGGGGCTCGATTTCCCGCATGTCACGCTGGTCGGGGTGGTGTCGGTCGACAAGGCGCTCTTCACCGGCGATTTCCGCAGCTATGAGCGCACCTTCTCGCTCGTGACGCAGGTCGTCGGGCGGGGCGGGCGCGGCAAGCGTCCCGGGCGCGCGATCCTGCAGACGAACATGCCCGACCACTATGTGCTGCAGCTCGCGGCACAGCAGGATTATGACCGCTTCTACGACGAGGAGATCACGCTGCGCCGTGCACTGATGTTCCCGCCGGTCTGCGATCTGTGCGTGATCGGTTTTTCGGGGCTGCGCGAGGACCGCGTGAAGGCGGCGGCAGAGCGCTTTCTGGCGATGCTCGGCGAACGCATCCGTGCAGAGCAGCTAAAGCTCCCGCTGCGCGTGCTGGGACCGGCAGCGGCGGGCTACGGCAGGCTGAACGGCAAATACCGCTGGCGCCTGCTGCTCAAATGCAAAAATACCGCGGAAATGCGGAGCTTTCTCCGCAGCCTGCTCGAGGCGGCATATGCCGACAGAGCCTTTGCGGGCATCTCGGTCTATGCCGATATGAACGGGGACTGCGGGGTCTGATGAAGCGAGGGGGGATCGAGACATGCCCGAACCGATCACAGATGCGCCGAGGCTGCTGATTTGCGGCGAAAACGCAGAGCTGCTCCGCCGGCTGGCAGATATTCTGCAGCAATTTGGCTATGCGGCTGAATGGGCGGAATGGCATTATTCCGGACCGGGCACCTGTCTGCCGAAGGCGCTGTGGCGGGCAGACCGTGTAGTGCTGCTGTATACGCAGGAGACGCTCCTTCGCAGCTGCAAAGGCGGCTCGATGCTCCGCAGGCTGATGAACGGACACAGTCAGCTCAACACCCGCGCGGTCACCGCGAAAATGATCCTTATGCCGGAGACCCCGCCCGTGCAGATACCGGATGCGGTTCTCGACGCGATTCCGGCGCTGAAAACCCTGCCGCAGGTCCCCGATGCAAGCATCGAAGCACTTGCAGCGACGCTGTCAGAGCGGGAAACGGGGATGCAGGTGCGGGAGAAGCCCGCGCCCGAGCCGGAGACCGTTTCCGTGCCGCAGAGCGGCAAAAAGCCGGTCTTTATCAGCTACAGCTCAAAGGACAGGGAACAGGTCGACGCATTGCGCGATCTGCTGCAGCAGAACGGCATCCGCTGCTGGATGGCGCCCTATGACATTCCGCCGGGCGCGCGCTATCTGAATGTGATCGCCGACGCGATCGACGGCTGCGGCGGACTGCTTGTTGTTGTGAGCGTGCATGCGCAGGCGTCCGAGCAGGTCGAGCGCGAGGTCAATCTGCTGATCTCCGATTTCCCGGAAAAGCCGGTCTTTGCGCTGATCATCGACGGTCATCCGCTGCGCGGCTGGATGCGCCTGCTGCTGCAGAACCGGCAGATCGAGCAGACAGCGCAGATCACCGCGGAGGAGCCCGGTCTCAGCCGCCTGATCGCCGTACTCAGACAGCTGCAGGCATAACACTGCAGGAAAGGACAAAGCTATGAGAAAACAACCGCCCAGATTCGTAGAAATCTACTCGCAGAGGACCGAGGGCACGACGAAGATCCTGCTCGATATGGCAACCGGCGTGAACTATCTTTATCATCAGGAGGGATACAGCGGCGGGCTGACCGTCATGCGCAACCCCGACGGCTCCCCGGTCGTCACACCGCCGCAGCAGCTCTTCCCGAATCTCTATCAGCAGGGTTGAGCCGATGAAAGTCTGGAAGCTGACGAAAAAGCAGGTGACCGTGCGCGTGATCGTGCTGATCGTCCTGCTGACCGCAGCCTATGTGCTGCTCTGCCTGCGAGCCGCAAGGCACTGGAAGCCCGTGCAGGTCACGGTGCAGACCGAGGCGCGCAAGCCGAGCGTCTACGTCGATCCTGCCGGCACGACGCAGGAAACGCGCATTCTGCCGCCCGCGGGCTATGAGCGCGTCCCTGCGGCGGAGGGCAGCTTTCTGGCATATATGCGCAGCCGCCCGCTCTATCCAGACGGCAGCGCGATCTACGAATACACCGGCGAGACGACCTCCGGCGGGAATGCGGTCGCGGTCTATGACATGGAGATCGGCACCGAGGGCTGGCAGGAGTGCGCCGATACGGCGATCCGCTTCTGGAGCGACTATTTCCGCGAATCCGGGCAGACCGACCGGCTCGCATTTCACCTGACAAACGGCTTTCTCTGCGACTGGGAGCGCTTTTCAAAGGGTAAGCGCGTGCTGGCATTCGGCAGCTTTTCGATGTGGCTGCCGCTGAAAACGCCGAGCAGCTCCGAGCAGACGTTCCGCGACTGGCAGATGACCGTCATGCACTATGCGGGCTCGCGCTCGCTGGAGGACGAATCGGCGCCGATCACGCCCTCTGAGGCGCGCACCGGCGATATCCTCTGTCGCGGCGGCAGCCCGGGGCATGTGGTGCTCTTTGTCGACGAGGCAGTCAATGCCGAGGGCGAGCGCTGTTATCTGCTCGCACAGGGGCTGATCCCGGCACAGAGCGCGCATATCCTCTATGCCGGCGACCAGAAAGAAAACCCGTGGATCACGCAGCAGCAGCTCGGGGAATACCCCGTGCGCGCCAGTGCGTATCTGTTTGATGAGGGGATGCTGCGCCGCTGGGGTGAGGGCTTTCTGAATGCCGCGGCAGCTGAATCATAAAGGAGAATCACAATGGCAATTCGTAATATTGTAAAGGAGGGCGACGCGGTTCTGCTCAAGAACTGCCGCCCGGTCGAGAAATTTGACGAGAAGCTCGCACAGCTCATCGACGACATGGCCGACACGCTGAAGCAGTCCGGCGGCGTCGGGCTGGCAGCGCCGCAGGTCGGCATTCTGCGCCGCGTCTTTATCATGATTTTAGAGGAGGACGGCGCGGTCATCGAGGCGGTCAACCCGGAGATCGTAAAAACCTCCGGCAAGGTCCGCGACGTTGAGGGCTGTCTGTCGGTGCCGAACCGCTGGGGCTATGTCACACGCCCGAAGTCGGTCGTGCTCAGAGCCTATAACCGGCACGGCGAGCAGTATGAATTGAAGCTCCGCGATCTCGGCGCGCGCTGCGCCTGCCACGAGAATGACCACCTGAACGGGCATCTGTTCACGGAGCTCGTCGAGGAATACTGCGTACCCGCCAAGGAATAATATCTGACGGAGTGACAGGAGGTGTGCACGATGCAGAGATCGCTGCTGACCCGTGCACTGACGAAGTATCTCGCAGGACTGGTGCTCTGCGGCGGATTGGTCTTTCTCCCCGCAGGCACACTGCGGTACTTCGGCGGCTGGCTCTTTCTGGGCGTGCTGTTTCTGCCGATGCTCGTCATGGGGCTGGTGCTGCTGAAAAGGGCGCCCGATCTGCTCGAAGAGCGGCTGAACGCCAAAGAGGAGCAGGGCGCGCAGAAGGGCGTCATCGCGGCGAGTGCGGTGATGTTTCTCGGCGGCTTTGTGCTCTGCGGGCTGAGCTTCCGCTTCGGGTGGCTGCTGCTGCCGGTCTGGGTGCAGATCGTCGCGGCGGCGGTCTTTCTGGTCGGCTATGCGCTCTATGCCGAGGTGCTGCGCGAAAACCGCTGGCTGGCGCGCACCGTGAAGGTCGAGGCGGGGCAGCAGGTGATCGACTCGGGGCTCTACGGCATTGTGCGCCACCCGATGTATTTTGCGACGCTGCTGATGTTTCTCGCGATTCCGCTGATGCTCGGCGCACTGGCAGCGCTGCCGGTGTTCCTGATCTATCCGGTCGTTCTGGTTCAGCGCATCCGCAATGAGGAGGCGCTGCTCAGAGAGGAGCTGCCCGGCTATGCTGAATACTGTGAACGTGTGAAATATCACATGCTGCCGCTGATCTGGTGACACGGCACGCATCGGAGCATGAACGCGCCGTGCTGAAAGGGGGAGCAACCCGATGAATATCGTTTTTATGGGCACGCCTGAATTTTCCGTGCCGACACTGGAAATGCTGACAGAGAGCGGGCACACGGTCAGCGGGGTATTCACCCAGCCCGACCGCCCGCGCGGCAGGGGCAAAAAGCTTATGCCCTCGCCGGTCAAGGCGGCGGCGCTCGCGCACGGGCTGACGGTGTATCAGCCGCTTTCGCTGCGAAAAGGCGACGACGCCGCGGCATCGCTGGAGATGCTGCGCGCTCTGGCGCCCGATCTGATCGTCGTCATTGCCTACGGGCAGATCCTGCCGAAGGAGATTCTGGATCTCCCGCAATACGGCTGTATCAATCTCCACGCGTCGCTGCTGCCCAGATGGCGCGGCGCCGCACCGATCCAGCGTGCGATCCTCGCGGGCGACCGCGAAACCGGCGTCACCGCGATGCAGATGGCAGAGGGGCTCGACACCGGCGATATGCTGCTGACGCGCGTCACGCCGATCGCACCGGACGAGACCGCCGATTCGCTGCATGACCGGCTCGCGGCGCTCTCGGCACAGGTGCTCCGCGAAACGCTCATCCTGCTCGAAAACGGCGCGCTCGAGCCGCAGCCGCAGGGCGAGGAGGGCGTCACCTACGCCGAAAAGATCACGAAGGATATGAGCGCGCTCGATTTTTCGCGCCCTGCTGCCGAGGTCGACCGCATCATCCGCGCGGTGACCGGCTTTGCGCTGCTCAACGGCAGGCGCGTGAAGCTCCGTGCATCGGTGCTGAGCGAGCAGTGCGCGGATGCCCCGGCGGGCACCGTCATTGACGCGAAAACGCTCAGCTTCGTCTGCGGCGACGGCAGAACTGTCCGTCCGCTGGTGATGCAGGCGGAGGGCAAGGGCGCGATGCCGACCGCGGATTTCCTGCGCGGCTTTGCCGTCAGCGAAGGCGACCGCTTTACGGCTGCGGAATGATGCCGATGAAGCTGTATCTGTACGGCATGATCTGCGGGACGACTGCCTATCGGCTGCCCGCGTTCCCGAAGCCGGATGAATATACCGAAATTGAACAGTGCGCCCGCTTTGTCGGCGGGGAGACCGGCACCTGTGCAGCGGTGCTCAGCGCGCTCGGCGCGGATGTGCGGCTCGACGGCACGCACATCGGGCGCAGCACGGCACAGCTCACCCGCGATTTTTACCGTGGGACGCGCGTGGATCTCAGCGCACTGACCTTTGCCCCGGACTTTGACGGGCTCGAGGACTGCGTTCTGATCGCGGGAGAGACCCGCAGCCCGCTCGGCAGATTTGCGCACTTTTTCGGCGATGCTGCATCGGGCGGCAAAAAGCACTGGAACGAACCGCAGGCGCGCGATGTGCAGTGGTGCGATGCCGCGGCGATCGACGCCTGCTTCGGGAGGGATTCCGAGCGCGCCGCCGAAATCTGCGTGCGGCACGGCAAGCCCTATGTCACGGTCGACTGCAAATATGACAGCGATCTGCACCGGCACGCGGCGGTGACGGTCATTTCGGGCGAGGCGCTGCACATGCATTACGGCGATGTGACACGCGAGGAAATGCTCCCGTATTATACTGCCCGCACCGACGGGCTGACAATCATCACGAACGGCGGCAAGCCCTTTTTCTGGGGCAGACGCGGAAAACCGCCGGTGTGCGCTGAACCGTTCCGCGTTCACGCGGTCAGCACGCTCGGTGCCGGAGATACGTTCAAGGCGGGCTGCACCTATGCGCTCGCAGCCGGCATGTCCGATGAAGCACTCGTCCGCTTTGCAAGCGCCTGCGCGGCAGTCGCGGTATCCCGGTTTCCGAGTCAGCTCTGCCCGCCGACCCTCGGCGAGGTGCAGGCAATGGCAGAGAACGGCATCTGCGCAGCCCTCTGATGCGGCTGCTCCCGCCCCTCTTCTGATCTGAAAGGAAAGTGAAAGTCATGTATCTGTTTCTGATTCTCTCGATCGTCATCACGCTGGCGGCACAGATTGCCGTCAAGTCGGCGTTCAAAAAATACAGTGCCGTGCGCAATGAGCGCGGCATCACCGGTGCGGAGGCTGCAAGGCAGATGCTGCTCGACCACGGCATCACGAATGTGGCGATCGAGCCGATTCCCGGCAGCCTGACCGACCACTACGACCCGACCGCCAATGTCATCCGCCTCTCGGAGGATGTCTACGCGAAGGATTCGGTCGCGGCAGTCGGCGTGGCAATGCACGAGGCGGGGCACGCGGTGCAGTATGCAGAGGGCTACAAGCCGGTTCTGCTGCGCAATGCGATCGTCAAATCGACCAATATCTCCTCGTGGGTCTCGTATCTGCTGGTGCTGGCAGGCGTCATTTTCAGTAGCTACAATCTGATCACGGTCGGGATCTGGTTCTTCTGCGTCGTGATCTTCTTCCAGATCGTCACGCTCCCGGTCGAATTCAACGCCAGCGGCAGAGCCGTCCGCACGCTCGCCGAGGGCGGCATCCTGAATGCAGGTGAGCAGGAGGGCGTCAAAAAGGTGCTCAGAGCCGCCGCCATGACCTATGTCGCGGCAGTTGCGGTCTCGCTGCTCAACCTCATGCGTCTGCTGCTGATCCGGGGCAGGCGCAGATGACCGGTCTGGAGCCCCGGCTGCTCTGCGTCCGGACGCTGATGCGCGCGCTGGAATCGGGCAGCTACGGCAACCTCGCGCTGCATCATGCACTCGCGCACGCTGAAAACACCGACCCGCGCGACCGTGCGCTCTGCACGCGGCTCTTCCAGAATACGATGGAGCGGCTGCTCACGCTGGATGCCTGCATCGCGGCGCATGTGAGCCGTCCGCCCGAAAAGCTCGACCCCGCCGTCCGCGCCGTGCTGCGCTGCGGCATCTGCGAGCTGCTCTATTTCAATACGCCCGAGTCCGCGGCGGTCAACCTGTGGACAGAGGCGGTCAAGCGCCTGAAAAAAACGAGTGCGGCGGGCATGGTCAACGCGGTGCTGCGCGGGTTTCTGCGGGCGGGCAAGGAGATCCCGCTCCCGGCGGACGCTTCGGGCGCACTGTCGGTGCAGTATTCCGTTCCTGTGCCGCTGCTGGAAATGCTGACCGCAGAGCACGGCGAGGAGGCGGTCCGCGCATTCCTTGCGGACGCCGCACAGCCGCCGCCGATTTATCTGCGGCGAAATCCGCTCCGCTGCACCGCGGCGGAATTTGCAGAGATCATGCCGGATGCAGTGCCCGTCCCGGCGGTGCCGTTCGCCTATGTCTGCGCGCGCGGCGGCGAAGCACTCGATGAGGAAAGGGTCACGGGCGCACACATGCATGTGCAGGACCTCGCGTCACAGCTCTGCTGTCTGGCGCTCGACCCGCAGCCCGGCGAAACGGTGCTCGACGTCTGCGCGGCGCCGGGCGGCAAGACCTTCACGGTCGCCGAGCTGATGCAGAATCAGGGGCGCGTGTTCGCCTATGATCTGCACGAAAACCGCGTCAATCTGATCCGCAGGGGCGCACAGCGGCTGGGGCTCAGCTGCATCACGGCGCAGACCGGCGATGCACGGCAGACCGAAAAGCCGCAGGCAGACCGCGTCCTCTGCGACGTGCCCTGCTCCGGCTACGGCGTTCTGCGCAGAAAGCCCGAGATTCGCTACAAATCGCCGGAATCGGTCGCTGGGCTGCCGCAGATTCAGCTTGAGATTCTGACGGCTTCTGCAAGGGCGGTCAGACCCGGCGGCGTGCTGGTCTATTCGACCTGCACGGTGCTGCGGCGAGAGAACGCGGAGGTCGTGACGCAGTTTCTGAGCGAAAACCCCGATTTTTCGCCCGAAGCGCCGTTTGCGGCGTATCCGGAGGTCGCCGGACAGACCGGCGGTTCGGAGCTGCTGACGCTGCTCCCGCAGATGCTCGGGAGTGACGGGTTCTTTATCGCGAAAATGCGCCGCAAAACATGAAAATTGACGCACACGCGCTGATTGGATTCATCTGACGAGGGGAGGCGGCAGACCGCTTTGGAACAGCAAAAAACCGATATTCTCAGCATGACGCTCCCCGAGCTGACGGCAGCGCTCAGAGCGATGGGCGCGCCTGCCTTCCGGGCAAAGCAGATTTTCCGCTGGATGCATGTGCAGCGGGTCTTTGACTTCGCGGGAATGACGGACATATCTAAACAATTTCAAGCCGAGCTGGACGGGCGATTTTGTATAAACCCGCCGAAAATTGCGCAAAAGCTTGCATCTTCCCTTGATGATACTGTAAAATACTTATGTACGCTCCATGACGGGAGCTGTGTGGAGACGGTCCGCATGGTCTACCGCCACGGCGTGACTGCCTGCATCTCGACGCAGGTGGGCTGCCGGATGGGCTGTGCCTTCTGCGCCTCTGCCCCGCTCGGGCTCGTGCGCAGTCTCACGCCCGCGGAGATGCTCGGACAGATCTATGCGCTCGATGCGGATTTCCCGGAGCAGCCGGTCACCGGCGTCGTGCTCATGGGCATCGGCGAGCCGCTGGACAACTATGACAACGTGATGCAGCTTCTGCGGCTGCTCTCCGCACCCGAGGGGCGGAATATGAGCCTGAGACATGTGACGCTCTCGACCTGCGGGCTGGTCCCGCGGATCAGGCAGCTCGCAGGGGAGGGGCTCCCGCTGACGCTTTCGGTCTCGCTGCATGCAGCCGAGGACGGCAAGCGCTCGGCACTGATGCCGGTCAACAGGGCGTATCCGCTGCGTGAGCTTCTGGACGCCTGCGCCGAATACTTTCGTGTGACCGGTCGGCGCGTGACCTTTGAATATGCGGTCATCGCCGGAAAAAATGACACCGACGCGGATGCGGCATCGCTCGGCAGAGCGCTCCGCCCGCTCTTTCCGCAGCAGCGCCCCCATGTCAATCTGATCCCGGTCAACCCCGTGCAGGGGACCGGCTTTGCGGCAGGGCATGCGGCGGAATTTCAGAAAAAACTCGAAAAACAGGGCATCAACGCCACTGTGCGCCGGACACTCGGCGCGGATATCGAGGCAGCCTGCGGGCAGCTTCGGCGAAACAGTCTCAAGGGGCAGGGAGGTGAGCAGCATTGAAGGCTTATCAGGGCTGTGACATCGGAAGAGTGCGCACGGAGAATCAGGACAGTGTTTCCGTGCTGACGCTGGCAGACGGCGTTCTGGCGCTGGTCTGCGACGGCATGGGCGGCATGCAGAACGGCAGTGCTGCGAGCCGGATCGCCATTCAGACGGCGGGAGAGCGATTCTCGGCGGACTACAAAGAGGGCACCGAGCCCGAGGCGGTCTGCGAGCTTCTGCGGCTCTGCGCCGCTGCCGCCAATGCGGCGGTCTACCGCGAAGCCGTGCACGGCGATATCCCCAGCAGAATGGGCACGACGATGGTCGGCGCATTCGTCCGGGGCGATACCGCATGCATTGTCAATGTCGGCGATTCGCGCTGCTATCTGATCCCCGCAGAGGGAGCGCTGCAGCAGCTGACCACCGATCACACGGTCGTGCAGCTTCTCTATGAGCAGGGCGTGATCACTGCGGAGGAGCGTGCGACGCATATCCGGCGCAATGAGCTGATGCGTGCGGTCGGCGTCTCCAACCGGGTGCTGCCCGACACGCGCACCGTGACGCTCGCACCGGGCGATAAGCTGGTGCTCTGCTCCGACGGGCTCTACGGCATGGTCGGGGAGGCGCAGCTCGGTGCAATCGTGCACGAAACCGCGCCGCAGGACGTTCCTGCGCGCTGCATCGCCGCCGCCAATGAGAACGGCGGACGCGACAATATCTCCGTGGTCATCATCGACCCGGCAGAGACGGACTGATTCTTTGGTATGCATTTGCCGGATGCGCAGCGTATCCGGGCTTGAGGGCTATAATTGAGGCGGGTGTGACCCGCTGCGGAGGTTCGAGATGAAAGAAGATCGCAACGACAAGAACATCGGAAAGAAGCTCGACGGACGCTATGAGATCATTGAGCGGATCGGCGAGGGCGGCATGGCGGATGTCTACCGCGCAACGGACGTGGTCGACAACAAGACCGTCGCTGTCAAGATTCTGAAGAAGGAATTCGCCGAGAATGAGGAATTTCTGCGCAGATTCCGCAATGAATCCAAGGCGATCGCGGTGCTGAGCCACCCGAATATCGTCAAGGTGTTCGATGTGGGCTTCTCCGACCGCATTCAGTTCATCGTCATGGAGTATATCGACGGCATCACGCTGAATGAATATATGGAGCAGAACTGCCCGCTCGACTGGCGCGACGCCGTGCACTATATCGTGCAGATTCTGCGTGCGCTCCAGCATGCGCATTCCAAGGGCATCGTGCACCGCGATATCAAGCCGCAGAATATCATGATGCTGCCGGACGGCACGATCAAGGTCATGGACTTCGGCATTGCGAAATTTGCGCGTGAGGACGGAAAGACCGGCACCGACAAGGCGATCGGCACCGTGCACTATATCAGCCCGGAGCAGGCGAGAGGCGCCGCGACCGACGCAAAGAGCGATATCTATTCCACCGGCGTCATGCTCTATGAAATGATGACCGGCAAAAAGCCGTTTGATACGGACAATCCCGTCAGCATCGCCGTCATGCACATGCAGGCGGAGGTGCCGCTGCCGCACACGATCCGCACGGATATCCAGACGGGTCTTGAGGAGATCATTCTCAAGGCGATGCAGAAGGACCCCAAGGACCGCTATCAGTCTGCGCGCGAGATGATGGATGACATCGAGTCCTTCAAGGAGAACCCGGAGGGCTGTGTGTTCGGCTATTTCCCGCATCTGCTCGGCACGGGCAGTGCTGCTTCGGATGACGAGGAGGGCAAGACCCGCTTCTTCACGCCGGTCGAGCAGCCCGCAGAGCGCACGGCGGAGCCCGAGGAGGACGACAACGCCTATTACGACGACGACGATGACGACGATGACGACGAATACGAGGAGGAGGAGCGCCCGTCGCTCTTTGTCCCGATTCTGAGTGCGGTCATCATCGTGGTGATCGTGGTGGCGTCGGTGCTGTTCACCACCTTCATTCTCGACCGGCTGCGCAACAGCCGTTCCGAAAACGCGATGAAGGACACCAAGATGCCGAACCTCGTCGGCATGGACTACTACGAGGCAAAGCTCCAGTACAGCAGCTATATCCAGATCAATGTCGAGGAGACCGGCTATTCCGACTACGAGAAGGATAAGATCTACGATCAGGATATCCCCGAGAACAACCCGATCGCCAAGGGCGAGGTCGTCAATGTCAAGGTCAGCCTCGGCGCCAGAAAGGTCATGGTGCCGGATGTCAAGGACTGGGATTTTGAGATCGCCAAGCAGGAGCTCACCAGCCGCGGGCTGGAGGTCGAGCGCCGCACCTCCTATAACGACGAGATCGAAGCGGGCAAGGTCATCTCGACCGACCCGCCCGGACTGACCGAGACGGACCCGGGCACCTATGTCATCGTGGTCGTCAGCCGCGGCGAGAACAAGCGCACCGTTGCCGTTCCGACCTTTGTCGGCGGCACCTATGAGGAAGCAGCGAAAATGGCGGAGACATGGGGTCTGCTTCTCTCCAAGGAGGACGTCAACGACAGGGAGCCCGAGGGCAAGGTCCTCTATCAGAACATCGACCCGGGTGAGCAGGTCACCGAGGGCACGACGATCCAGATTCGCGTTTCGACCGGTATCCCGAAGGAGACGACGGTCAAGATTCCGTTCATGATCCCGCCCGGAGCGCAGGGCACCTTCCACATCACGCTCTATGAGGACGGCGTTGAAAAGGTTGTCGGCGCGCCGTTCAATGTCGAATATACGACCAACGGCACCTCGATCTCCGTCAGCGGCATCGGGCAGGTCACGCTGCGTGTGGCACTGACGAACGATTCGACCGGTGCGCGTGCGACGATCGGCGATTACCGCGTCGATTTTGATACGCAGTCCGTCGCTGCGGCAAATGCCGATATCGCAAAGGCGTTCCAGGAGGTCGGCGGCATTCCGGAGACCACCTCCGCGCTCACGTCGACGACCGATGCGGACGAGACCACAACGACCAGCAGGACCTGGTGGTCACCGCCCTCCTCGACGGAGGCGACCACGGTTTCGACCACGGTCAGCACCACGGCTGCCGAGGGCGATGAGCCGGGCGAAGACTGACGGATATGGATGCACTGATCATCAAAGCAGTCGGGGGACTTTACACGGTAGAGTCCCCCGACGGTGCTATTCAGCAGTGCCCGGCACGCGGCATTTTCCGGATGCAGGGCATTTCGCCGTGCGCGGGCGACCGCGTCCGCGTGGAGGACGGCTGCATTGCGGAGATCTATCCGCGGAAGAATGCGATCATCCGCCCGCCGCTTGCCAATCTGGACCGGCTGTTCTTTGTGCTGTCGGTCACCGATCCCGCGCCGAATCTGCAGATTCTCGACAAATTTCTCGCGGTCTGCGTCTACAAGGAGATCGCGCCGGCGCTGGTGTTCACGAAGGTCGATCTCGCCGACCCCGCGCCCTATGCCGACCGCTACCGCAATACCGGCTTCCCGGTCTACATCGTCGACTACGATGACAGAGCGAGCGTCTCGGCGGTCTATGACGCGCTGGCCGGCAAAATCAGCGCGTTCACGGGAAATTCGGGCGTGGGAAAATCGACGCTGCTGAACGCGATCGACGGCGGCCTGCAGATTCGCACCGGCGAGACGAGCAGAAAGCTCGGGCGCGGCAGGCACACGACCCGCGAGACCGTGCTCTATACGCTGCAGAACGGCGGCAGAGTGGCGGACACGCCGGGCTTTTCGACCTTTGTGACCGAAGCCTATGCACAGATCGCGCCGCAGGAGCTGCCGGACTGCTTTCCGGAGATGGCAGCCGTGCCCGGGCAGTGCCGGTATGCGGACTGCCGCCACCTGAAGGAGCCGGGCTGCGTCATCCGCGAGGCGGTCAGGAGCGGTGCAATCGCAAAAAGCCGCTACGAGAGCTATACTGTGATGATGCAGGAGGCAGCGGCGAAATGAATGCGGAATAACGCGTTTCATTTCTCACTACTTATTTCTCATTTTCCGAATGAAGGAGCGTGAAAACAATGGCAGTGCCGGCAACGACAGCAAGATACCATTTACCCGATTTTACGCGGCATCTGCGGCTGAATCTCGCGATCGCACAGATGCTGAAGGGCGCCCCGGAATGGTTCCGCGAGGGCACGCAGATCGCCTCTGTCTACGGCTGCTTTCCGCCCGCGATGTGGAACGGCGGCAGACCGATGGGCGGCGTGCACTGCGACGAGACCTTCATCGACAAGGTGCTCCATGCCTTCAACGATCAGGGCATCCCGCTGCGGTTCACGTTCACGAACCCGATGATCCGCGAGGAGCACCTCTCCGACCCCTTCTGCAACCGGCTGATGAAAATGGCGGACAACGGGCTCAATGAGGTCATCGTGTTCTCCGAGGTGCTCGAGCAGTATATCCGGGCGAACTATCCGAATTACAAGATCACGAGCTCGACCTGCAAGCGCCTGACCGACCCCGAGGCGATCATCGCCGAGCTGAACAAGGATTATCATGTCGTCGTGCTCGACTACGACGTCAACAACAAGTGGGAGATCCTCGACCGCCTGCCGCATCCCGAGAAGATCGAGGTGCTGGCGAGCTCGCCATGCTTCCCGAACTGTCAGCGGCGCTCGAAGGAGTACGAGACCTGCGGTCTGCAGCAGATCTACTACAACGAGCATCTGAAAAAATTCCCGAACACGCCGTTCCGCATGTCCGACTATTCCGAGGTGACCATGGCGGATTTTGAATGCCCCGCCATGCACCGCACCGTGTTCGATATCGTGAAGCTGCCGCACCATATCAGCCCGGAGCTGATCTACGGCGAATATCTGCCGCGCGGCATCAATCAGTTCAAGCTTTCGGGGCGCGGCGGCAGCAAGCTCGCGCTGATCGAGCTCTATTCGTACTACCTCTTCCGCCCGGAGATGCGCGACAAGGCACGCTTCATGCTGCTGCACAATCTCGACCGCATGGGCGATATCCGCATTGACACGCGCGTATGAGCACGGCACTGATTTTCGCAGGCGGACCCGAAAACGGCATTCCCTGCCTGCCGATCCCGCCCCATGATCTTGTGCTCGCCGCGGACAGCGGGCTGCTGCTCTGCGAGCGGCTCGGGCTCTGTCCCGATCTCGTGCTCGGCGATTTTGATTCGCTCGGATATGCCCCGGCGCATTACCCGGTGATGACCGTGCCGGTCGAGAAGGACGACACCGACACGCTGCTCGCTGCAAAAACCGCGCTGGCAAAGGGCTTTCGCGATATCCGCATCTACGGCGCATTCGGCGGGCGGCTCGACCACACCCTCGCCAATCTGCAGACGCTGGAATATCTGCTCTGTGCGGGCGCAGAGGGCTGGCTCATCGGCTCGGAGAACTATGCGTTTCTCCAGCGCCCCGGCACGCGGGAATACCCGGCGATTCCGGGCTTCTCGTTCTCGGTGTTCGCGTGGAGTGAAAAATGCAGCGGTGTGTCGCTCTCCGGCGTGCACTATCCGCTGGAAAATGCCGTGCTGACGCGGCAGTTTCCGCTCGGCGTGAGCAATGCGGTCACCGGCGGTTCTGCGCGCGTGACGCTCGCGGAGGGGCTGCTGCTGGTGATCGGCTCGCGGCTCTGAGGCATCACATTTCTGCCCCGACCGGCATACACTGTGGTATACCGAGAAGAGGAGGGATGCCCGATGAAGGTTGTCGTCATGCGCAGTCCGCGGCTGCTGGCAGGCTTACTCCGGCTGGTCTTTCGCATTCACCGAGAGCCCGCAGATACCGAATAGACACGAAACAGGCGCTGCTCCTTCGCCCCGGAGCAGCGCCTGTCATTCTGGATGAAAGTGAGAAATGAGAAGTGAGAAATGAGCGCCGGAATGAGAAGTGAGAAGTGAGGAGTGAGGAGTTGCGGTATCCGCTTGCGCGGATGTTTTTTGAATGAGGCTTGGCGCCCCAAGCCCCGCTGAGCGTTCCGTTCAGCGGCAGGAACAAAAAGTGCGCCGGAACAACTCCTCAGTGCTCACTCCTCACTCCTAACTTGCCCTCTTACCTCCTACCTCCTACCTGCCAATTCCGCATTTCCTCTACTCCGCATACATTGTCGTTTGTGCTGTGTGGGAATAGAGGATGCGCGGCTGCGGCGTGACGCCCTTCTCCCGGAAGAGCGCCGAAACGGTCACGAGCCGGTAGCCCTGCGCCGTCAGCGCCGGAATGATCTGCCGCACCGCCTCGACCGTGCGGAAATTGCCCTCCTTGTCGTGCAGCAGAATGATGCCGCCGTCGCGCGCCTGCCGCAGTACCCCCGCGACGCGCGCCTCCGTGCTGACGCTGTCTCTGAAATCCTCGACACCCCAGCCGCAGATGAACGGCATCTGCACGGCATCAAACACGGTCTCATTCACGGCGATATACGGCGGGCGGAAAAAGCGCGGGCGCTCCCCGGTGATCTGCTCGATCCGCCGGGCGGTCTCGTCGACCTCGGCGGAAACGGCTTCTGCGGTCAGCTGCGTCATGTCGCTGTGCGTCAGCGCATGATTGCCGATCTCGCAGCCCATGTCAAAGGCGCGGCGCAGCACCGGCGCTGTCTCCGCACCGATGTTTTCGCCGATCACAAAAAACGACGCTGTTGTGCGGGTTTCCTCAAGAATGCCGAGAATTTCGGCGGTGGTCCCGGTGTTCGGTCCGTCGTCGAAGGTCAGGGCAAGTATTTTGTTTGGCTGCATGGTGATACCTCTTTCTCTGAAAAAGGCCGCCTCGGCTCAGTGCTGGGGCGGCATTCTGTTATTTCTTTTTCGTTTTTGCGCCCAGAACGATCGCGGCGATCACGAGGATCAGTGCGATCACGCCGACTGCGATGTACAGCCCGATCGGCGTATCGTCAGCGAACGCGCAGGCAGCAGCGAACAGCGAACACAAATCCATAGCACACACACCTTTCTTCCGGTTTTTCTACAGTTTACCACGATTCTGCGGATTTGTCAAGCGTGGGCATCGCGCTGTGCGACGGCAAGGCGGTCGCAGCGCTCATTCTCGGGATGCCCCGCATGCCCCTTGACCCAGCAGAACGTGACGCTGTGCTTTTTGAGCAGCGGCAGCAGCTGCTCCCAGAGGTCGACATTGAGGGCGGGCTTTTTGTCCGCCTTGACCCAGCCCTTTTTCTGCCATGCGTAGACCCAGCCCTTGGTCACGCTGTCGACGACATAGCGGCTGTCGGTCGTCAGCGTGACGGCGCACGGGCTTCTGAGCGCCGTCAGCCCCATGATGACGGCGGTCAGCTCCATGCGGTTGTTGGTGGTCTGATGTTCACCGCCGGAGAGCTCTTTTTCGTGGAGCCTGCCCTGTGCGTCGGTGAACTGCAGAATGGTGCCCCAGCCGCCGGGACCGGGGTTCCCGCTGCACGCGCCGTCGGAAAAGATCAGCACCTGCGGCAGACCGTTTTCGAGTATCATGTATTTTCCTCCTGCGGATGCCGTTATCGCAGCAGCAGACTGACGAGCCAGCCGATCACATAAGCCGGCACGCCGCCGACGAAGAACAGGATCAGCGCACGCGACATGCGGTGCGTGAAGAATTCATCGGGCAGGAATTCCTCCTGCAGATAGCGGTTCGGCGAGCAGAAGCCGAGGATCAGCGCCGTCACCGCGATGATGATGACCGTCGCCATCCAGTGATGCTTCCACAGCAGCAGCGCCGCGATGACCGCACAGATGATGCCCCACCAGACCGCCACGCGCGTCCATACCCGATAGGCGGCATTGGACGGATTATTGCTGCCGCCGTTTTTGCCGGCCGCGAAAAAGCCCAGCCGGTGCGGATTGGACACATAGGACGGGAGCTCGGGGTCGGGCACACCGTCGTATTCCTGCCGCGGGTTCGGCAGCGAGTAGCGCGTATCGGGCTTTGCCATCAGCGGCACGCGCTTGGGCATCGAGTCCGGCGTCTTCACGCGCGGTGCGTTGAGACAGTTCTGGCAGCGGTTGTCAAGCTCTGAGAAGATCGGCGCACCGCAAACCTCGCAGTGTCGCTGCGTATGCGATTTCGGTTCCATCTGTATGCCCCCCTCCCGGTTGGGTGTGCTGTTGCTATCAGTATAGCACAAACCGGCGCGTTTTGCAAGCAAACTGTGCGGAAATCTGCCGGAATCTGTGCGGTCGGATATCGTAAATCTGACGGATAGATGCGTTTTTATGAAATCTGCCAAAAAACAGGACGAAAATCCGTGCATTTCAAAAAAAATCGAAAAAGGACTGGACAATCTGTGCCGTTTTGTGGTATAATAGGTTTATGTCCGGTGCAAGGGGCGAGCTCTGCCCTGACGACCGCACCGGAAACAAAGAATGGAGGTTTTTCCCATGGGCAAAAAGTATTGTTACCTGTTTTCTGAGGGTAACGCAAACATGCGCGAGCTGCTCGGCGGCAAGGGCGCAAACCTCGCGGAAATGACCAATATCGGTCTGCCTGTTCCGCAGGGCTTCACCATCAGCACCGAGGCCTGCACGCAGTACTACGAGGACGGCCGTCAGATCAATCCGGAGATCATGGCTGAGATCGAGGAGTACGTTGTCAAGATGGAAGGCATCACCGGCAAGAAGTTCGGTGACAAGGAGAACCCGCTGCTCGT
>JAEELE010000040.1 GCA_016288755.1 Oscillospiraceae bacterium | reverse complement strand
CGGGAACCGTGAGCTCCTCTGCGGCGGTTTGCTCAGTCTCGGGGTCCTCGGCGATATGCTCGCCGGCAGCTGCCTCCTCGGTGATGACCTCGGATTCTGCCCGGATCGCCTCGGCGATCAGCGCGGGGTCGGAGATCGCTTCACCGTCGTCGGCATACTGCGCCTCCTCACCGATGAGCTCTGCATCTGCGCCCTCAATGACCTCGTCAAAGACGACCTCGCCCTGACTGATATTTATGATGCGTCCGCCGAAATGGCGGACCATCTCGTGCGCATGCGTCACCATGAGGATCGTCGTGCCGCAGGCGTTGATGCCCTGCAGCAGCTCGACCAGCTCGTAGGCGAGCTCGGGGTCGACGTTTCCGGTCGGCTCATCCGCGATCAGGAGCGCGGGCTCATTGACCAGCGCTCTCGCAAGGGCGCATCTCTGCTGCTCGCCGCCGGAGAGCTCGCTCGGATAGCAGTCTGCCTTATCCTGCAGCCCGACCAGCGACATGACATAGGGCACGCGCTTGCGGATCAGCTTTGTCGGTGCGTCGATCACGCGCAGCACAAAGGCGATGTTCTCATAGACGGTCATGGTCTCGATCAGGCGGTAGTCCTGAAAGACCACACCGATCGTGCGGCGGAATTCCGGCACCTTTCGCTTTTTCAGCTTGTGCAAAGAATATCCGTTGACATAGACCTCGCCGCTGTTCGCGTCCAGCTCCTTCAGCAGCAGCTTGATCAGCGTGCTTTTGCCGGCGCCGGAGCGACCGATGACAAACGCAAATTCGCCGTCCTCAACGCGGAGGCTGACATTGCTCAGCGCTTCAACGCCTGTGCTGCCGTAGGTGACCGAGACATTTTTCAGTTCAACCAAGAATGCTCCTCCTTTTTGACATTCCGGCACGGTCTGCTTCTGAGACATGTGCCCTTGTGACATTCAGAAAGAAAATTGAAAGATTTAACAAAAGGGAGTGCCGACTGATCGACTGATCGTTCGGCACTCCCCATGCTTGACGTGAAAGAATATGAATTTTGTCACTCCTGCCGGGAAATCAGAACTTCACCGGGCTTGCAGAGAGATACTTCTTGACCATCAGAGCGATCTTGAAGATGATTGCATGATCGAATTCGCGCAGATCAAGACCGGTCAGCTTCTTGATCTTCTCAAGACGGTAGACCAGCGTGTTGCGGTGGACAAACAGCTTGCGCGAGGTTTCGGAGACGTTGAGGTTATTCTCGAAGAAGCGCTGGATCGTGAACAGCGTTTCGTGATCGAGGCTCTCGATGCTGCCGCGCTTGAACACCTCGTGCAGGAAGGTCTCGCAGAGGGTCGTCGGCAGATGATAGATCAGGCGGGCAATGCCGAGGTTGTCGTAGCTGACAATGACCTTATCCGTGTCAAAGACCTTGCCGACCTCAAGTGCCATCTGCGCCTCCTTGAAGGAGCGGGCGAGATCCTTGACGCCGACAACGCTGGTGCCGATGCCAACATTGACGCGGGTATAGAACTCACCCGAAAGCGTATCTGCGATCGAACGGGCGAGCTTTTCGAGGTCCTTGCTCTCAACGCTGGATTTGATCTCCTTCACCAGAACGATATCTGTCTCGGTGATGTTGAACACGAAGTCCTTGCTCTTGTCCGGGAACAGATTCTGGATGACGTCATAGGCGGAGATATCATTTGCGGAGACGATCCGGATGAGGAAGACCACGCGGCTGATCTCCGCATTGAAATGCAGCTCGCGCGCCTTGACAACAATGTCACCGGGGAGAATATTGTCGAGAACGACATTTTTGATGAAATTGTTGCGGTCGTACTTCTCATCGTAATACTGCTTGATGCTGGACATGGCGATCGCGAGAATATCCGCGTATCTGGCGGCGTTCTCGTCGGTGCCCTCGACGAAGACTGCATAATCCGGGGCGGCAGAGCGCGCGCCGAACGGCTTATAGGTGTAGCCGTCGCGGATGAACAGATCGCCGGACTCGTTCATATCCATAGATACGAACTCATTGGTCGCGCCCACGCGGGCGGTGTCAGAGCATGCAATGATGGTTGCGGTTTCGTCGACGACACCGATCGTCGCGTGAATGGTGTCGTGCATCTGGACGACTAATCCCTGAAAAGGTCTGTTAGACATGGCAATATCCCTTCGCTTTCTTCATGATTTTGGCTGCTTGCACAGCGGGTAAGCGTTCAGCCGGATGAACGGCTGGGGGAACGGACTGTCGTCATTCCGAAACTATTACAAATTGTAACACATTTACCCACTGTGATTGTTGACAAAGTATGAACTAAATGTTAATATTCCGTGAACTCGGCTTTTTTTCACACTTTTGTTGTGGAAAATACCGAAAATTGGAAATGGTTTCAGGTTCTTTTGTAATGAAAAGATTACAAAAGGGTTACATTTTCTCCGGTGCGGTCACCTTGAGCATAGCGAGCACATTGGCAAGCACCTGTCTGGTCGCTTCGCAGAGCATCAGCCGGGCGTCGCGGAGTGCCTCGGATTCGGCATCCTTCACCTTGCAGGCGTCGTAGAACCTGTGGAACTGCGCCGCGAGATCGACCGAATACTTCGTGAGGCGGGAAGGGTCGAGCGCCTTTGCGGCGGTATCCACCTCAGCGGGGAGCAGTGCGAGCTGACGCACCAGCATCCGCTCGGCAGGGGAGCCCATCAGCGAGAGCTCAGCCTGCTCCGGGACCGGAACGCCGCTGTCGGCGAGATTGCGGATGAGGCTGCAGATTCTCGCGTGCGCGTACTGCACATAGTAGACCGGGTTTGACGCGGATTTCTCGACCGCGAGATCGAGGTCAAACTCGAAATGGGAATTCGCCTCGCGCAGATTGAAGAAGAAGCGTGCCGCATCGACCGGGATATCCTCGAGCAGCGTGACCAGCGTGAGCGCCTTGCCGCTGCGCTTGGACTGCTTGACCGGCTTTCCGTCGCGCATGACCGCGACCATCTGCATCAGCACGACGGTCAGGCGGGAGGCATCGACGCCGAGTGCCGTGAGCGCTGCTTTCAGGCGCGGCACATAGCCGTGGTGGTCTGCACCGAGAATGTCGATCGCGCGGTCGAAATTGCGCGTGACGAGCTTATTGTAGTGGTAGGCGATATCCGGCACGACATAGGTTGGGATGCCGTTTGCGCGGACGAGCACGAAATCCTTGTCTGCGCCGAGCTTTTCCGCCTCAAACCAGAGCGCGCCGTCCTTCTCGTAGGTATAGCCGCTCTCCTTGAGCTGCGCGATGATGCGCTGCACACTGCCGTCCTGATGGAGCGTGCTCTCCGGGAACCAAGTGTCATAATGAATACGGTACTGCGCGAGGTCGTCCTTCAGACCCTGAATGTTTTTCGGGAGCGCGAAGGCGACCAGTGCTTTCCGGCGCTCCTCCTCGGGCTGTGCGGCGAGTGCATCGCCGTTTTCATCATAGTAGTGCTTGGCATGTGCGATGATATCCTGCCCGAGATACACATCCTCCGGCATCGGGAAATCCGGTGTGTTGCCGTCTGCGCCGTAGACCGCCCTGCACACCTCCTCGGTCGACTGCGCTGCTCTGAGGACTGCCTGTCCCTTCTCGGAGCAGAGCTGCATATAGCGCAGATCGAGCGAGCGCCCGAACTTTTCGATCTGATTGCCTGCGTCGTTGATATAGAACTCGCGCTCGGTCTGATAGCCCGCAGCCTCGAGCACGGAGGCAAGGCAGTCGCCGATCGCGCCGCCGCGCGCGTTGCCGACATGCATCGGTCCGGTCGGGTTCGCGGAAACAAATTCGACCAGCACGCGCTTGCTGCGCCCGGAACCGGTCGTGCCGTAGCGCGCCTGCTCTTCGGTGATGTTTCTGATGACGTCGTCGTACCAGCTTTGACCGAGATAGAAATTCATGAAGCCCGGACCCGCAATCTCCACGCGGTCAAAGGGGGAATCCCCGAGCTCCAGCATGCCCTCGATCAGCTCCGCGATTTTTCTGGGCGGCATGCGCAGCGGCTTTGCGCAGACCATCGCGACATTGGCGGCAAAATCGCCGTGCGCGCGGTCCGCAGGGATCTCGACGTTAAAATCGGGAAGCGGCTCCGCGGGGATCGCCCCTTCGGCGACCAGCCTCCCCAGCGCATCGAGAATCAGCGCTCTGACTGCTTCCGATGCTGCTGCAATATGATTCATCTGCAGCACTCCTTTCTCAAAGCACGGAGACCGTGATCTCCATGATATTGTCGGCAGCATAGCCCTCGTCTGCATCCAGCAGATAGTGCAGATACAGCTTTCCGCCGTCCGGACCGAGCCGGACGCTGAGCTCCAGCGCCGATACTGTCATATCCATTGCACCGAGCGGCGTGTCGTAGGTCGCAAGGTGCGCGCGTCCGGGCTCAAAGATCATCTTGCAGTCCGTGAAGCCCGTTTTCTGGACTGTGATCAGCTCGCCGCTGTGCACAGTCACGACCGTCGTTCCGGTGACCGTACCGTCCTCATCCAGCTCGGGATAGGTGAGCACGGTGCGCCCGGGAATATAAATGTAGATGCCCTTGGTATCGAGATCAAGACGGGCTGTCTGACCGTCGGCACGCTGCTGGTTGATCATTCTGACCGCACAGTTCTCACGCGCCGGATCGTAATGTGCCAAATCGTCTGCCTCCTTCCGCAAAACGCCTCAGATGCCGCGGTCCGCATGCTCGATCGCCTGCTCGATCAGCTTCTGAAGCAGATAGGGGTAGCGCATGCCGAGATCCGCCATCAGCAGGGGATAGGAGGCATGCTTGTAGAGCCCGGGCAGCGTGTTTGCTTCGCCGACCAGAACGCCCCGCTCCTCGGTATAGTAGATGTCGAGCAGCGCAAGCCCCTTGCAGTCCAGTGCACAGTAGGCGGAGATCGCGGTCTCGCGCATGAACTGTGCCGTCTGCTCGTCGAGCTCTGCCGGGATGATCAGCCCGTTCTCGCCGTGACCGGGGCAGATCTCCCCGACGAACGAGGCAAAGGGCAGATCGTAGCCGAAGACGCCGATGCGGAATTCACGCCCGGCGATATACTCCTCGATCAGCACGGTGCTGTCATGCGTGAATGCGAGCTTGACGCCTGCCGCGAGCTCGGAGCGGTTGCGCACGATGCGCGAAGCCTGTGCGGAATCCGAGCGGGCGGGCTTGATATACATCGGGTATTCCAGTGTCTGCTCGATGCGCTCATATTCGCGCTCGAGGCGGCTGAGCTGCCGCTGGTCGACCGAGACCCACTTCGGGGTCGGGATGCCTGCGCCGTCGAGCAGCCGGTGCGTATAGACCTTGCTCCGGCAGACGGCTGCACCGAGCACACCGTTGCCGACATAGGGGATGCGGGTCAGCTCAAAGAAGCCCTGCAGCGAGCCGTCCTCGCCGAACTGCCCGTGCAGCAGCGAAAAGATCACGTCGATGCGCTTGAGCGTGTACTCGGTCTCATCGAGGATCAGGATGCCGCCGTGTGCAGGGTCAGGGGAGAGCACCGCGGGGGTGCAGTCCGGGTTCTGATCCCATGTGTTGTTTTCGATTTCTGAGCGGTCTCCGGGGAAATAGAGCCATCTGCCGCGCTTGTTGATCCCGACCGGAACAAATTCATACTGGTCGGCGGGCAGCGCTCTGAGCACGGCTGCGGCGGATCGCCTCGATTCGTCGTAATTGGATGTTCCTCCGAACAGAATCAGTACCCTCAGCTTCGCCATAAGCCGTGCAGCTCCCTTCATGCAGGCGGCAGTCAGCGGAATCGGCAATTTGACGAATTGGTCAAAATGCCATTTGTGCATTTTCCCGGAATGTCCGCCGGGAATGCGGGGGATTGGCGCTGTACTGCCAAAAAAGTGCGTGAAACCGAACAACTGCGGTTTACAGTGTCCGATTTCCGCCTAATAGTATTTTAGCATACTTCACAAAAAAATGCAAGAGGTTTTTTGCAGTTTCACAAAAAAATTTTTGGCTTTTCATCCGTTTTTCCGTTTTTCGGGGAATGCCCTTGTATTTTTTCACAAATCGTTCACGGTTTTGCTGTTTTCTGCGCGGCGGGCGTGACAGAATCCGGAAAATCTGTTATAATAGAGACAACAATGCACACACGGAGGAACATGCAATGGATATCTTAAAACAGATCGCCGAGGAGCTGAAGCTGCGCCCGGAGCAGGTGCAGCACGCCGTCGCCCTGCTCGATGACGGCAAGACCATCCCGTTCATCGCGCGCTACCGCAAGGAGCAGACAGGCTCGCTCGATGACCAGACGCTGCATACCCTGAGTGACCGCCTCACCTATCTGCGGAAGCTCGAGGAGCGCAAGGAGGAGGTCCGTTCGGCGATCGCCGCGCAGGAGAAGCTGACGCCCGAGCTGGAGAAGGCGATCTCCGACGCGAAAACGCTCGTCGAGGTCGAGGATATTTACCGCCCGTTCAAGCAAAAGCGCAAGACCAAGGCTTCGGTCGCGAAGGCACGCGGTCTGGAGCCGCTCGCACTGCTCATTCTGGAGCAGCGCATGAACGTCGATCCGCTGCGCGAGGCAGAGCAGTACATCAACCCGGAGCTCGAGGTGCCGGATGCGGAGAGCGCAGTCGCCGGTGCCTGCGATATCGTGACGGAGACCATCACGGACGATGCCGACCTGCGCAAGCGTCTGCGCAATGTGCTCTCGATGCGCGGCATTCTTACGGTCAGGGCGGTCGACCCGGAGGCAGAGAGCGTCTACCGCGACTACTATGAGTACAGCGAGCCGGTCGAACGTGTTGCCAAGCACCGCGTTCTCGCAGTCAACCGGGGCGAGAAGGAGAATTTTCTCAAGGTCTCGGTCAATATGCCGGAGGGGCTCGGCGAGCAGATCGTCACCCGGACCTATGTGAAAAATGTCGGAGCCTGCGGACAGCTTGTCGAGGCATGTGCGGTCGAGGGCTATAAGAAATCGCTGCTGCCCGCCGTGCAGCGCGAGGTGCGCGCGTCTCTGACCGAGCAGGCGGCAGAGCAGGCGATCACGGTCTTTGCGTCGAATCTGCGGCAGCTTCTGCTTCAGCCGCCGATGCGCGGTGCGGTGACACTCGGGCTGGACCCTGGCTACCGCCACGGCTGCAAGCTCGCGGTCGTCGACGAGACCGGCAAGGTGCTCGCGACCGATATCGTCTATCTCGCCGGAGCTTCGCCGCGCATGATCGCAGACAGCAAGGCAAAGCTCACCCGCATGATCCTGAACAATCACGTCCGGGCGATCGCGATCGGCAACGGTACGGCTTCCCGTGAATCGGAGCAGATCGTCGCGGAGATTCTGCACGAGCACCCCGACTGCGGGGCGGCTTACATGGTCGTCAGCGAGGCGGGCGCATCGGTCTATTCCGCCTCCAAGCTCGCCGCTGAGGAATTCCCGGATTATGATGTATCGCTGCGCTCCGCGGTTTCGATCGCGCGCAGACTGCAGGACCCGCTGGCGGAGCTCGTCAAGATCGACCCGAAAGCGATCGGTGTCGGCGAATATCAGCACGATATGCCGCCCGCGCGCCTGAATGACTCTCTGACCGGTGTCGTCGAGGACTGCGTCAACGCGGTCGGCATCGACCTGAACACCGCTTCTGCCTCGCTGCTCTCCTATGTCTCGGGCATTCACAGCGGCATCGCGCACAATATTGTCGCCTACCGCGAGGAGAACGGCGCCTTCCGGAGCCGCCGCGAGCTGATGAAGGTCCCGAAGCTCGGCGCAAAGGCGTATGAGCTCTGCGCGGGCTTCCTGCGCGTGCGCACGGCGAAGAATCCGCTTGACAACACCGGCGTGCACCCGGAGAGCTATGCTGCCGCAGAGGCGCTGCTCAATGCCTGCGGCTGCACGCTCAAGGATATCGGCGGCGACCTGCAGCCGCTCAACGACACGGTCTCCTCCCGCGGCTATACCGCACTGAGCAAGGAACTCGCAGTCGGCGAGCCGACCCTTCGCGATATCGTCAAGGAGCTGCAGAAGCCCGGGCGCGACCCCCGCGACGAGCTCCCCAAGCCCCTTATGCGCAGCGGCGATATCATGACGCTCGAGGACCTGAAGCCCGGCATGGAGCTGGTCGGCACGGTGCGCAACATCGTCGATTTCGGTGCGTTTGTCGATATCGGCGTGCATGAGGACGGACTGGTCCACATCTCCCAGCTTGCGAACCGGCGTGTCAATCACCCGCTCGATGCGGTCAAGGTCGGGCAGATCGTCCGTGTGCGCGTGCTGACGGTCGACGTCAGGCGCGGGCGCGTCGGATTGACGATGAAGGGCATCTCGCAGGAGAATCTCGAATAACAGAAAGCAAGGTCCCGGCAGTATCGGCATGCTGCCGGGATCGTTTGCGTTTTTCATTCTGCACGGATTCCGACGGTTCGGCATATCCTGACAATAAGACAGATAACAGGATATCCGGAAGGAGCGGACTTATGCAGGAAATTATACCCTTGACGGCGCTGCCGGTCGGTGCACGCGCCGTCATCCGGGAGATACGGACCGATACAGCCGGGCAGCAGCGGTTTGCCGAGCTCGGCATCACGCCGGGGACAGAGATCGTCTGCCGGCTGCGCGGTGCGGGCGGGTCGCCGATCGCCTTTTCGGTGCGTGGCGTGACGCTTGCCCTGCGCAATCAGGACTGCGAAGCGGTCAGCGTACAATATGAGAAACAGCCCGCGCCGGTCTTTCTGCTGGCGGGGAATCCGAATGTTGGCAAAAGTACTGTGTTCAATGCGCTGACCGGCTTGAAACAGCACACAGGAAACTGGTGCGGCAAGACCGTCGCGGGCGCGGAGGGCTTCTGCACCTATAAGGGGCAGCGCATCCGTCTGACCGACACACCGGGCACCTATTCGCTCTTCTCGCAGACCGCCGAGGAGCGCGCCGCCGCCGAGGTCATTCTGCAGACGCCGCACGACTGCATCATCTGCATCTGTGATGCGACTGCCCCCGAGCGCGGCATCCGGCTCGCGCTGGAGCTGCTGCAGCTGCACTGTCATGTCGTGCTCGGGCTCAATCTCATGGACGAGGCGCGGGCAAAACAGATCGAGATCGACTTGGGAAAGCTCTCGGAACTGCTCGGCATTCCGGTGATCGGGCTGACCGCGAAACGGAAAAAGACCGTTCTGCCGCTGCTTGATGCAGCAATGCAGCAGGCAGCAGCCGATTCGCCCGCACCGTTTTTCTTTTCACCGGAGACAGAGCAGGCGATCAAAGAGCATGCGGATGCCCCAAGCCGTTTTGCGGCGATCACCGCGCTGCTCGACAGCGGAAATGGCAGCGATATTTCCGGAGCGCTGCTCAAGCGCGCTGCCGTAGTCTGTCAGGCAGCGGTTCGGGTGCCGGAATCGGCAGGTGCGCGCACAAGGCTTGCCGACCGCATTCTCACGCACCGCTTCTGCCGTATCCCGCTGATGCTGCTGTTTCTTGTGCTGGTTTTCTGGCTGACGCTCGCCGGTACGAATTATCCCTCGCAATGGCTGCTGGCGCTGACGGGCAGGCTCTGCGACCTCGCTGACCGCGGCGCTGCGGCGATCGCACTGCCCGCGTGGCTCTCCGGCGCGCTGATCGACGGGATGCTGCGCGGGACCGGTTGGGTGATCTCGGTCATGCTGCCGCCGATGGCTGTCTTTTTTCCGCTGTTCACGCTGCTCGAGGATATCGGGCTGCTCCCGCGGATCGCCTTCAACGCCGACCGCTGCTTTGCGCGCTGTCACGCATGCGGCAAGCAATGCCTCACAATGGCAATGGGCTTTGGCTGCAATGCGGTCGGGGTGACCGGCTGCCGCATCATGACGAGCCGCCGCGAGCGCCTGATCGCGATTCTGACGAATGCCTTTGTGCCCTGCAACGGCAGACTGCCGACACTGCTCGCGATCATCACCTGCTTTTTCGCCGGGTCGGCTTCGGGCGCGAATCTCCGCGCGGCACTCATGCTCACAGGGCTGACCGTTCTCAGCGTGCTCATGACGCTTACCTGCTCGGCGCTGCTCAGCCGGACGCTTCTGCGCGGGGAGCCGTCCTCATTCGTGCTGGAGCTGCCGCCGTTCCGCCGCCCGCGCATCGGGCAGATTCTGGTGCACTCGGTGCTCGACCGGACGGTTTTCGTCCTCGGGCGTGCCGCGGTGACCGCTGCACCGGTCAGCCTGCTGATCTGGGTGCTGGCGAATGTGCAGACCGGCGGGCACAGCCTGCTGCTTTTGACTGCGGGTGCGTTGGCGCCGGTCGGGCGGCTGCTCGGGCTCGACGGCGTGACCGTTCTGGCATTTTTGCTCGGCATCCCGGCGAACGAGATCATTCTGCCCGTCGCGGTGACCTCATATCTCGGGAGCACCGTTCTGACCGAGGTCGGGGCAGGGGAGGCGCTGTTTTCCCTGCTGTCCGCAAACGGCTGGACGCTGCACACTGCGGCGGCATTTCTGGTGCTCATGCTGTTTCATTCGCCCTGCGCGACCACGCTGCTGACTGTCAAAAAGGAGACCGGCAGCGTCAGATGGATGCTGCTCTCGATGCTGCTGCCGACCGCTGTCGGTGCTGTGCTCTGCCTGCTGATGAACGGCATTTTCCTTTTTGCTGCATAGCAAAAGCCCGCATGCCTTGTGAAAGCATGCGGGCTTTCTGTGCAGATCGGATCACTCGTCCTTCTTCTCCTCATCAGAGCCGTCGTCCTTCTTGCCGAAGATACCGCCGAGCACGCCGGAGATCTTCTCGCCGATCGCGCCGAGCTTGCCGCTTTCGAGTGCTGCCTTAACAGCCTCGACGATCTTCTGCACGGTGTCGTTGTCGGCTGCATTGCCGACCAGACCCTTGACCGTGCCTGCCGGGTCGCTCGTGAACTTTTCCTTCAGGTCGCTGTCGCCCTTGATCTTCTCAATGATCTTCTCGATCTCTGCCTTGATATCCATGTTGCATGATCCTCCGTTTTTATAATAGTGTATTACTGTTCCTTCTCGAGCTTGACGATTTCTGCGTCAGGCGCATTCTTCTTGATCGACTCGATGCCGTTCATGACGCCGGAACGCTGCTTGTAGCCCTCGCCGACCGCGATGATCTCGCCGTTGGTCGCCTTCAGTCTGAAGCGGAACTCGCCCTTCTTGTCGAGATAGACCTCAAACTTCGGGTGCTTCTGCACAGTGTAGCCCTCAACGGTCTGATCCTCGACCGGAGCGATCGGGGCGTTCTTCTGCACGCTGGCGATGCCGTTGCGGCAGGAAGCCTCGGTCTTGTAGACCTCGGACGTTGCGATGACCTCACCGTTGCCGGCTTTCAGATCGAACTTGATGCCGGTGTTGGTATACTTGATGACGAATTTGCCCATGATATGCGCCTCCTAATATGATAATGCGAATTCCCGGAACGGTCATTCTATACATATTATAACGAATCTCAAACGAAAAGTCAATATAAAAATCACATTTTCTGTGCCGTTCAGGTCGGTTTTTTCAATTTTTGTCCTGCTGCGATCCGGATTCTGACATTTTTCACGCGCCGAACATGCTATAATGATGACGGTGATGCGAATGACGGTCTATCTCGATGTGCTGCTGCTGACCAATCTCTGGGTAGATTATGCGATGCTCTGCGCGGTCTCCCGGGTTTCCCGTTCACCGATGCGCGGGCTCCGCGGCGTGCTCGGCGCCGGGGTCGGGGCACTCTCCGCGCTGACGATCCTTCTGCCGCATCTGCCGCTGTGGCTGACGCTGCTGCTGCGTCTGCTCTCGGGCTGTGCGATGACCGCGGCTGCATTCGGCTTCGGCGGAATCCGGCGGTTTCTCGGCAGACTCGCGCTGCTCGCGGTGATCTCGGTCTTTTTCTGCGGAACGGTCGCGGCATTCTGTCAGCTGCGGAGACCTGCGGGGCTCTACATACAGAACAGCTATATCTACGCGGATGTTTCGCTTCTGACGCTGCTCTTCTGCGCGACGGCAGCGGCTGCGGTCTCCTCGGTGCTGTCGCGGCGGGCACAGCGGAGCCCGGCAGGGGAGTATCAGCTGCATCTGCGCATCGGCGGGCACGATATGCTGATGCCGGCGCTGTCCGATTCAGGCAATCTGCTGCAGGATTCGTTTACGGGAAAGCCCGTCGCCGTCTGCGGGGAAGCGGCGCTTTCGCACTGGCTCGCAGATTATCCCGACGCGCAGACCGCCTGTGCGTCACAGCGGGGCTTTCGTCTTCTGACGGTGCACACCGTCGCCGGAACCGAGCTGATCCCTGCCTGCTCGCCGGATTTCGCAGCGGTGCGCGGTCAGGCGGACCGGGAGGAGCTGCCTGTTGATATGCTGATCGCCGTGAGCCGTTCGGAGCTGCCGCGTGCGGTCGTGCCCGCGTGCTGTCTGCGCGGATGCAAAGGAGGAACTGTGTATGAACCTGCTGACACGCTGGATCGGCATTATCCGGCTGTGGCTGCGAAGCAAAGGCTGTGATGTCTACTACATCAACGGCACCGATTCGCTGCCCGCACCGCTCTCGCGGGATGAGGAGGCTGCTGCCTTCGAGGCGCTCGCCCGCGGAGACCCGAAGGCACGCGAAGCGCTGATCGTGCACAATCTGCGGCTGGTGGTCTACATCGCGAAGAAATTCGAGACGCCTGCCGTGCCGCTTGACGACCTGATCTCCATCGGCACGATCGGGCTGATGAAAGCGGTGAGCACATTCAGCCCCGAGAAGAATATCAAGCTCGCGACCTATGCCTCGCGCTGCATCGAAAATGAGATCCTCATGCATCTGCGCAAGGTCTCGCAGTATCGCGCGGAGATCTCGATCGACGAGCCGCTGAATGTCGACTGGGACGGCAATGAACTGCTGCTCTCCGACCTGCTCGGCACCGATGAGGATATCGTCAGCCGGGATATCGAAAACGAATCGGAGCGGAGCCTGCTGCGGGCGGCGGTCATGCGGCTGGCACCCAGAGAGCGGCAGATCATGGACATGCGCTTCGGGCTCACCGACGGGAGAGAGCGCACGCAGAAGGACGTCGCCGATGCCCTCGGCATTTCGCAGTCCTATATCTCGCGGCTCGAGAAGAAGATCATCCGGCGGCTGCGCGCAGAGCTCGAGGACGCGATCTTCTCCTGAGCATATGCTCAGATCAGACATTCCTGAATGCGGAAAAGGCATACAAAACACAGTATTTGTCTGTTTTTCGTCAAATTATCATATCCGGCACTTGACATTCCGGGCGTTTTCCGCTATAATGATAGATGTGGAAAGTTGGTTTCCAACATCATTTTAGGAGGTCTGCATATGTCTCTTACTAAGAACCCGAATGTCAACAAGTGGGTCGACGAGATGATCGCGCTCTGCAAGCCTGACAAGGTCGTCTGGATCGACGGATCGAAAGAACAGCTTGATCAGCTCATTGCCGAGGTCACTGCTCTGCCCGACGGTCATCCCGACAAGCTCTATCACATGAACGATGAGAAATATCCGGGCTGCCTCTATCACCGTACCCGTCCGAACGACGTCGCGCGCGTGGAGGACAGAACCTTTATCTGCTCCCGCCGCAAGGAGGACGCAGGTCCGACCAACAACTGGATGGACCCGAAGGAAATGTATGCCAAGCTGACCCCGCTCTACGACGGCGTCATGAAGGGCAGAACCATGTATGTCATCCCGTACAGCATGGGTCCGATCGGCTCCCCGCTCGCAAAGGTCGGTGTCGAGGTCACGGACTCCATCTATGTAGTTCTGAACATGAACATCATGACCCGTATGGGTACACAGGCGTTCCAGAATCTCGGCGACGAGTCCAATGACTTCGTCCGCGGTCTGCACTCGAAGGCGGACGTCAACCCCGAGGAGCGCTATATCGTGCAGTTCCCGGAGGACAACGCGATCTGGTCGATCAACTCCGCATACGGCGGCAACGTGCTGCTCGGCAAGAAGTGCTTTGCGCTCCGCATCGCTTCCTATCAGGCGAAGAACGAGGGCTGGATGGCTGAGCATATGCTCATCCTCGGTCTCCAGACACCGTCCGGCGACACCAAATACATCTGTGCAGCATTCCCGTCTGCATGCGGCAAGACCAACCTTGCCATGCTGATCCCGCCGGAGGGCTACCGCAAGGCAGGCTACAAGGTCTTCACTGTCGGCGACGATATCGCATGGCTCAAGCCCGGTCCGGACGGCAGACTCTATGCCATCAACCCGGAGAACGGCTTCTTCGGCGTTGCACCGGGCACGAACGAGAAGTCCAACTACAACGCACTGATGTCCACCAAGAAGAACGCGATCTTCACGAACGTCGCAATCGACAATTCCGACAATACCCCGTGGTGGGAGGGCCTCACCAAGGAAGTTCCTGTCGATGCAACCGAGTGGAAGGGCGCAAAGGTCAACGGTCCGGAGTACTGCGCGCAGCTTGACGCAAACGGCAAGCACCTGACGCTGGCACATCCGAACAGCCGCTTCACCGCGCCGGCAGAGAACTGCCCGTGCATCAGCCCCGAGTTCAACAATCCGCAGGGCGTGCCGATTTCCGCGATCATCTTCGGCGGTAGACGTGCCTCCACGACCCCGCTCGTCTATCAGTCCTTCGACTGGACCCACGGCACCTACATGGGCTCGGCAGTCTCCTCCGAGACGACCGCTGCTGCGACCGGTGCAGTCGGCGTGCTGCGTCATGACCCGATGGCAATGAAGCCGTTCATCGGCTACAATGTCGGCGACTACTGGGCACACTGGCTCGAGATGGGTGCGGTCCTCGGCGACAAGGCACCGAAGATCTTTAACGTCAACTGGTTCAAGAAGGATGCCGACGGGCACTTCATGTGGCCGGGCTTCGGCGACAACATGAGAGTCCTCGACTGGATCATCAAGCGCTGCGACGGCACTGTCGACGCTGTGGAGACCCCGATCGGCTATCTCCCGAAGGCAGAGGATATCAACATCGAGGGTCTTGAGGGCGAAGTCACGCCGGAGATCATGGAGCAGCTCGTCGCTGTTGACAAGGACCTCTGGAAGAAGGAGATCGCAGAGATGCGCAGATACTACGACGAGGATATCGCTGCAAAGGGCGGCAAGATCCCGCAGGCACTCTACGATGTGCTCGACAAGATCGAGGCAAATCTCGCGAAGTAATCCAACAAAGAACGGCTCCCTGCAGCGATTGCGGGGAGCTGCTTTTTGCAAAAAAATGCCGCACGGCTGGGCTGAGCCGTGCGGCATTCTGATTTCAGTCGGGCAGACAGGCTGCATAGCAGGGCTTGAGGCAGTGATACAGTGCCTTGACCGTGTCGTTGTCAAAGCGCTGCTGCAGGGCATTGTGAAATTCGGTCTTGCTGCGGCAGCTCTGCAGGCAGCCGAGGATCTCCTCCGCGGCACTCAGCGGCAGTGCCGGGTCGATCAGCGAGACGATCAGGTCCAGTGTCACGCCGCTGTCCGGCTCAGGCTGCTCCGGAACGGGTGCGGGAGCAGGCTGCACCTGAACGACCGTCGCCTTTTTGCGCAGGCTGACGGCAGCGGTCTTGCCCTTTGCCTTGGCGGTGACGGGCTGTGCAGATTTCTTCGCTGCAGCGGCGGCTGATTTGCCGATCGCAGCCCGCACTGAGGATTTCAGCTGCACACGGACGCCGAGATATTCCTTGCAGAAGGCGATCGCCGACTGATATCCGGCATCCTTGCTGATGATGTAATACTCATCCGCCTTGTTCTTCGCGATCATGTAGCCGAGGAAGGTGACGAGCTGGAAGTCCAGCGCGTTCTTGCCGGGCTGCTCAAGGCAGATGCGCTCCGGCATGATGCCTGCCTCGAGCATTTCGTCCATGATCTCGAAGGAGAGTGTGTTTGCGGCATGGCTGTAGAAGAGAATGATCCGGTCATTGCGGGATACCAGCCCGATGCCGTGAAGCCCTGCCGCGTTGACGTTTTCGTAGTCAATGAGAAACAGTCGCATAATGATTGGGGAACACTGTACAGCGCGTGCAGTGTTCAGTCCTCCTTTGTTTGTTCGAGCTCCGCAACATCATGCTGAAAGACTGCCTGCAGATCCTCTGCACTGTTATAGGGTGCATCCTCGCCGACACAGAAGGTGACCGCACGCCTGACGACGCTGACCTCCGCGTCACAGGTCGCGTCGCCGTATTCGCCGTCGAGCGTCCACGGAATCTCCTCATTGGAGATGAACCGCACATGGGATGCACGGAAATACTGCACATAGTTCGGATCAATGTCCTCGTCGATATTCAGGAGCTGGACAATGATGCGCTGAAGATCAATGATATTGTTCGGCATGCGGATCAGCAAGACCTCGAATTCTCCGTCGTCGAGGCGGAAATTCTTCAGCTTGAGCATGCCTGCGACAGAGGCGGTATTGCTCACCATGCCATAGATATAATCATCCTCGAGGGTCAAGTCGTCGCATTCGATCTTCATGTGCAGGGGACGGATATTGCCGACATGGATCATGCCGTGCAGAATGTATGCCATATGCCCGATGACATTTTTGACATTCTGCGGTGTCTCATAGACACTGGAGGTGAAGGCGCCGAACGCTGCGACGTAGAGAAACCGGCGGTCATTGAAGCTGCCGATATCGCAGTGATAGGGGTGACCGTTCATCAGCCACTGTGCTGCCTTCTCGATATCCGTCGGGAAAAAGAGGGATCTGCCGAAGTCGTTGGTCGAGCCGCAGGGAATATAGCCGACCGGCACACGCACACCGCTGTACATCAGCCCCTGTACAACCTCGTTGAGCGTGCCGTCACCGCCGGAGCAGACGATCATCTGATACTGCCCGGAGAGCGCGGCGTATTCCGCAGCGGCACAGGCATCCATGCGCGCCTGTGTCGTCCGGATCGTGACCTCATAGCCTGACGCAGTGAAGATGTCGATGACGGACGCGAGCTTGGCGCGGATGGCGTTTTTTCCGGATTGCAGGTTGGAAATGAAGTAGAGCTTTTTCATTGCGGTCATTCCTTTGATGTGATGTAGGGAATCCGGAGTACAAGAGATGCTGCGGGATTCGGATATTGCGGGCGGACACCCACCCACACTAGCATTATAACAAATTTCAGGCGAAAAAGCAAGTGCTCTTTTGTGTAAACCCCAAAATTTTTCCGGTTTTTGAAAAAAGGGCTTTACAAATCCGCAGTTTTGTGCTATAATGAACAAGTCGTCAGAAAACAGACGGCAAAATGCACTGGGGTGTCGCCAAGCGGTAAGGCAGCGGACTCTGACTCCGTTATTTCGAGGGTTCAAATCCTTCCACCCCAACCAATGCTCAAGGGAATGAGCTATCGGGAGATTCCCGGTAGCTCGTTTTCTTTTATACGCATATAACAAGTCTTCTAAATATAGTATTTTGATTGCCGGTAGTTTGCGTTTTGCAGGAGTTTATTTTCCCTCCCGCTACTGATCCTTTGCGGCACGGCTCGCAGTTCCTTCCCCTAGCAAACTTTGGGTGAATCAAAAAATGTGACAGGTGTGTCACATTTGGACAGGGCTGCATCATGGCGCGTTCGACCGTAAGTGATGATCCGTCAATCAAAACTATTCAGTTTTCAATGTGCTTCATACCGAAAGACTTTTGGACGAGGCGTTCGATATGATGTGCTGACAAAAAGGCAAGCCCTTCAGTCCCGAAGCTGCAACTACGAACTGAAAGGCTTGACAATACTATAAAATCGTGTTATAATGACAACACGCTATAGCCAGTCTCACTAAGTCAGCAGATGTTTGCAGCATCTGGATGATTATGGGAAGTACAAGGATTGCCGTCCGAGTGCTTCCTGTGGGATTGCTTTTTAGCACTTGTTTTATTATAGCACCTTTTGTGTTACCTGTCAAGTGCTTTTTGATGCAGTTTCGCCGCTTTCAGCTTTTGAAAGCGGCTTTTTCCTTTTTAGGCACGGTTTTCCGCTTGCCCCTCTATTATACCGCATAATAATATCATTGTCAACCGCACGCCACGCATTATTTTATGTGGGGATTTAGACTATAATTATGCATGAGAGGAGCTGATATACCATGACTTCAATGGAAAAAATCAAGAAACTGCGCATTGCCAAAGGATTAACGATCTATAAATTGTCGAAGGAAACCGGTATCACGCAAAACCATATCAGCGATCTTGAATGCGGCAGAAGGAATCCGTCACTGGACACGCTAAAGCGTCTAATCGTTCCATTGGGGATCTCGCTCTCTGAACTATTCTGTGACGATGAAACCGTCACCTATCTGACAGAAAGCGAGCGAAAGCTCGTCGAAAACTATCGCACCCTTCCAGATGATAAAGGAAAACTGCTATTAGAAATGAGCGAAGCACTAAATAAGTGAGTGGAGCCATCAAAAATGTGACACACCTGTCAGCTTTTGCCTTTCTATATTGAAAACAGTCCTGCCATGTTAGGTAGGTACTCATAAAGAAGTTTTCCAAGAACAATTATGAAAGACCTATACAGCGGGCTATGAACAGAACAGGCAGAGTCGAAAGTGGCTCTGCCTGTTTTGTGTTTATTAGTAGACTTTTACTTTTTGATTCTCTTGACTGTGATTCTATAAATCATGATTATTCATTTTGAGATCAACTTTCAATATGCCTTGATGCAATAACTACGGTTATATACTGTTCAGTGCTTGAACTATCGGTGTATCTGTGCTATAATAACAACATATCATCAAAGCTTATATTTAGCAGAAAGGAAATGCGATATGTATAAGATCATGATCGTGGAAGATGATGCCGCACTTGCAAAAGCACTTCAAAAAACGATTTCTAGCTGGGATTATGATGTGCGTTGCGTAAAACGATTCGATGCAGTATCGGATGAGTTTCGGGAGATCGAGCCGCACCTTGTTATCATGGATATCACGCTGCCGTTCTATAATGGTTATCATTGGTGTGCCGAGATCAGAAAGCTCTCCAAAGTGCCTGTCATGTTTCTGTCTTCTGCTTCGGATAATATGAATATCGTAATGGCGGTCAATATGGGCGGTGATGATTTTATCGCAAAGCCTGTTGACGGTACGGTGCTTGTGGCGAAGATACAGGCGCTTCTGCGGCGCTGCTACGATATGCCGATGCCTGTTCCAACGCTTTCGCATAACGGAATAACACTCGATCTTGGAGACACAACAGTTTCCTATAACGGCAGCACGATAGAGCTTACCAAAAATGAGTTCCGTATTATGCAGACACTTCTTGAAAACAAGGGGAAAGTCGTAAGCCGTGATACGCTTATGATAAAGCTGTGGCAGGCTGACTGCTATGTGGAGGAAAATACGCTGACCGTCAATGTAAACCGGCTTCGGCATAAGCTCGCAGAGATCGGCGTGACAGACCTGATCAAGACCAAAGTCGGCAGCGGCTATATCATAGAACGGTGAGAATTATGAAGCTGTTTTTGAAATTTGTAAAGCAGTATCTTGGTACAGCTCTGCTGTTCGCTGTATTTGCCGGGATATTCGCATTTGTCTTTTCTTTGTATTCATTAGAGGTAGAAGCTGTATTATATGCCTCTATCTTATGCGCTTTTGTTGCCATTAACGTCATTGGGATACACTTTTTCCATTTTCGTGCAGAGTATTACAAGCGTGAGGAATTGCTCCGCCACGTTGAATTGCTGAATGAGCATCTTCCCGAAGCGCATTCACCGGAGCAGGAACAGTGGCTTGCGATTATAGCGGAACTGAATGAACAGTGTCAGCAGGCGGATTTGCAGCTCCGAAGCGAAAGAACGGATATGCTCGACTATTTTACGGTATGGGTACACCAGATCAAGATACCAATATCGGTCATGCACATGGAGCTTGATGAAGCGGATACGCCCGAAAACAGAGCGATATCCGATGAGCTGTTCAGAATAGAGCAGTATGTGGAAATGGTGCTTTGCTATTTCAGGCTTGACGGCGATACATCTGATCTTGTATCCGAGAAGGTGCAGATCGATGAGGTGATCCGAACAGGCTTGCGAAAATATGCGCCGTTGTTTATACGCAAAAAGCTGCACCTTGAATATGAGGGAACAAAACTCACGGCTGTGACGGACAGCAAATGGCTCGGCTTTATCATAGAACAGGTATTATCGAATGCTGTCAAATACACGGACAGCGGAAAAGTCACGATAACGGTATCAGCCGACAGAACGATTATGATCTCTGATACCGGTATCGGTATTTCTGCGGAGGATATTCCCCGTATCTTTGAGCGCGGATACACGGGCTATAATGGAAGAGCAGAACACAAGTCAACCGGACTCGGACTGTATCTTGTCAAAAAAGCCTGCGACAAATTAGGCGTGCAAATTGAAATCAGAAGTAAAGTGGGTGAAGGTACTTCCGTTTTTCTGAAATTGCCTGAAACGATCAAGGCGGATTAAGGCAGCATCTTACAAAAATGTCACATCGTACTCCGAAAATGTCACACAAATCAATTTCCGGTTATTCGCCGGCGTGGTATAATAGGCTCATAACCAATAGAAGGAGGCATGAAAAGTGGCTATACTTGAAGTATCATCACTTGGGAAAATCTATACCACACGTTTTGGCGGCAATAAGGTGCAAGCTCTATCCGATGTGAGCTTTTCTGTAGAACAGGGCGAATATGTGGCGATCATGGGCGAATCGGGTTCAGGAAAAACGACGCTTCTTAATATTCTTGCGGCTCTGGATAAGCCGACAACAGGCTCGGTGCTGTTAGAGGGCAAGGATATCACAAAGATCAAGGAGAAGGAAATATCCGCATTCCGCCGTGACAATCTCGGCTTTGTCTTTCAGGATTTTAATCTGCTTGACACATTTTCGATCAAGGATAATATCTTTCTTCCGCTTGTCCTGCTTGGGTGCGGTTATGAGAAGATGAATGCCCGTCTGACTCCTATCGCCAAAAGACTTGGCATTACGGAAATACTTGAAAAATACCCATACGAAGTATCCGGCGGTCAGAAACAGCGTACTGCGGTTGCCAGGGCGATCATCACAAATCCGAAGCTGATACTTGCCGATGAACCGACAGGCGCACTCGATTCCCGTTCGACAGACGGTCTGCTCGATGTTTTTGCCGATCTGAATGCTGACGGACAGACCATACTGATGGTAACGCATTCCACGAAAGCGGCAAGCAGAGCTGGCAGAGTGCTGTTCATCAAGGACGGCTCTGTTTATCACCAGCTCTACAGAGGCAACTGCACAAACGAGGGGATGTATCAGCGCATTTCCGATACGCTTACGCTGCTCATGTCAGGCGGTGATGCAGATGCGTAACCGTTACTATGCAAGACTGGCACTCGAAAACATCAAGAAAAATGCGAAGATCTATATTCCTTATCTCATCACAAGTATTCTGACAGCGGCAATGCTGTATATTATCCGTTCGCTTGCAATGAATCCTGATTACGCAAAACTTCCGAGAGGTTCGCATACTCTCCCGAAAATAATGAATTTCGGGAGCTATGTCACCATGATATTTGCGTTTATCTTCCTGTTCTATACAAACAGCTTTATTGTAAAACGCCGCCGCAAGGAATTTGGACTGCTGAATATCCTCGGTATGGATAAACGGCATATCGCAAAAATGCTGTTTATTGAAACAGTCTATATCATACTGATCACACTTGTTTGCGGATTGGGCATCGGCATTCTGCTTGACAAGCTCATGTTCATGTCACTGACAAAGCTGATCGGTGAGAGTGTTGTTTTGGGCTTTCATATATCCGTCGTTTCGCTTATCATTACAACGATTTTCATTCTCGGTACTTTCTTTTTGATTTATCTGAATATGTTGAGACAGATACATCTTGCAAAGCCGATCGAGCTGCTTTCAGGCGCGAATGCCGGTGAACGGGAGCCGAAAACCAAAATCATCATGACATTGCTCGGTCTTGCACTGATCAGTGTCGGGTATTATCTGAGCATTACGGTAAATGCCTACTACGGAACAGACTCTTTTTTGGTAAAGATGTTTATTGCTGTGATCTGCGTCATGATCGGTACTTATTTTCTGTTTATGGCAGTCAGCATTACAATTCTAAAGCTACTGAAAAGGAATCGGAAGTATTATTACAAGACAAATCACTTCACGGCAGTTTCAGGGCTGTTATACCGAATGAAACGAAATGCAGTGGGCTTAGCAAGCGTGTGTATCCTGTCAACGATGGTGCTTGTCATGATTTCTTCGACAACATCGCTGTATATCGGGATTGAGGATGTGATCGAAAATAAGCATCCTTCCGATGTCAGAATCACTGAATACGATATTGAAGTGGGTGATAATGTAACGGAATATCTGTCAGATCACATGGATAACCTGCGAATCGACAGGCTTACCTATGCACATCTGTTTTTTTATGGAGAATGGACTGCTCCAAAGACATTCACAGAGAGTGATTACAGCTATGATAACATAAACGAAAATTATTATCTGACAAACAATGTCGAGAGTGCTTATACTGTTTCGATTTATTCAGCCGGAGCGCACAGCATATTAAAAAACACTGGTTTTGAGCTTGCTGATGATGAATGCGTGATCTATACAAACCGTGCGGGATTTCATCCTGATAAAATCACAATACTCGGAAAGACATTTCGTGTGGTTCGGTGTGAGTACGAGGATGGCGGTCAGGAATACGCTACAGATAGCTATGATATGATTTTGAGCAGCAGGGATGTTATGCTTGAAATGCTGCGTGCTTATAATGATATGAGTTTCCGTCCGAACAACGGCAGAGAAAGAATCAATCTGTACTATGCTGACGGTGATAAAGCACAGCAGGAAACGCAATGTATCGAACTGCTTGACAGTTATCTCCGCGTTCATCCGGATGGTGGACTATACTACAGTACGAAAACTGAAACAAGAGATGACGCGCTTTCAATATACAGCGGATTATTTTTCCTCGGCATCTTCCTGGGTACATTGTTCCTTATGGAGACGATACTGATTATCTACTATAAGCAGATCACCGAGGGCTTTGAAGATCAGAAGCGTTTTGAGATCATGCAGAATGTAGGAATGAGCTTGTCAGAGGTTGTGAAGTCGATCAGGTCACAAATATTGATCGTCTTTTTCCTGCCTCTGCTGACAGCGGGTATGCACGTCGGTTTTGCATTTCCTTTGGTGAATCGTATGCTGAAACTCCTGGATTTGGACAACACAGGACTTTTTGTAATCTGTGTACTATGCAGCTTCGGAGCGTTTGCTTTACTCTATAGTATGATCTATATTGTAACCGCAAGGACATACTACAAGATCGTAAAGAATTAATCAATGACGATATCAAACAGCCATTAAGTAACCCCACAAGAGAAGCAGAATCAAATTCGATAATATGGATGTGAAAAGCAGAGCGTGCGAAATCAAAAAGCCGCTCTGCTTTCTCTGTATTGCAATTCGACTAACTTCATGCTATAATATTTGTGCATACCAGACAAACTCGATGAGATTTTGGATAAAATGAAAGAATCACTTTGAGTTTTGATGAAATCTTGGTACTAATAAGTGAAAGGGTAAAGAACAGCCCTTGAGAGGAGGAATCTCCCCATGGATAACGGTGAAAGTAGCTACCGCCGTTTCCTTGCGGGCGACGATGAAGGACTGCATGAGATTATCTGTACCTATCGGGCAGGTTTAATTCTATATGTGAACAGCTTTGTACAAAACATTCATACTGCTGAGGACTTAACCGAAGACACATTTGCAGAAATTGCGATCAATTGCCCAAAATTCTCTGCAAAAAGCTCGTTCAAGACCTGGCTCTATGCAATTGCGCGTAATATCACATCAAAATATCTCCGAAAGCACGCAAAGCTCAGCGTCGTTCCGCTGGAATCGCAGGAATACCTTGCCGACGAGGAAAGCCTCGAAAGCAATTACATCAAAACAGAACAGAAGCATATGGTGCATCAGGCTCTGCACCGTCTGAAACTTGAATACCGGCAAGTGTTGTATCTAATTTATTTTGAGGGATTCACCAATGCTGAAGCTGCCCTGATCATGAAAAAAACAAGCAGGCAGATCGAAACTTTGCTGTATAACGCAAAGAAAGCATTAAAATCAGAACTGGAAAGGAGTGGCTTTGACTATGAAGAATGATGATCAGATGTTTCAAAGCGTGCTTTCCAGACGAAACGAATATCGGGAACGCAAAAATAAGCGTATTCGGGCAATCAGGCGTACAGTTCCCGTATTAGCCTGTTTCTGCCTGACGATTGCATTAGGCGTTGGATATTGGAATCATTTCAGGAATCTCCCGCGTATCCCTGTTCAGCCAAGCTCGATTGAAAATTCAACAACCGAAAAGACCGATACTACCACAGTATCAACTGATGCTCACACGACTGTCGGTTCAGAAATTCCGTCCGAGCCGGCATCCACAACTGTGCCTACCACTCACTCGGATACGGAGCATATGACTACTACGGCAGGTATACAAACGCAAACTGTGACAACAGTTGTTACAGATGCGACTGAAACACCGACAACTGAACAGGTTGTAAAGCAGACAGAAACGCAGGCTCCTGCAACAACTCCGCCCGTTAGCGTCACACAGACAAATACCGAACCGCCTGAAATTACCTCGGCAGAGCCGCCGCAAACAGAAGTGACAGAGCCCATTCCGCCGGAGGAACCGGCCGATGTTTCGGCACCGCCGATTCCGTTTGCAGATATTCATGCCGCGGCGGAAGCAGTCAGTTCCGGAGATGTTTCCGCTTATCCGCCGGAGGATCGGAGTGAATATCGCCGGATGTTTGAAAGGATAAATAAAGACGGATTTCTGTATCAGGTGACTGGCACGAATACTGTAACAGTGAGAGATGATCTGAATGTCTATTTGTTTCCGGACACGCTTTATGAGGATATCGGCATCGGTTATTATGTCACATACAGAGAAAAGAACTACCATATCATGTTCTACTATGCGGATGATGTCAGTATAGCCCGGACAGACGGGATCGCTGACTATTTGCAATATCGCCTTGGACGCAGAAGCGACAAAGAGATCAATGTGTCAGGTACAAATGTGAGTCTGCACTTTGCTGATAACGGGCAGACATATACCGGAGCGTTTATTGATTCTGATCATTATTATTCAGTTAATTCTGTCGTATCCGAAGAGGAGATGATAGAATTCATAGAAGCGTTTCGTTTTGAAGCGTTGATGCTTTCATGAGGAATACAAATGCAGCGTGATGATTAGTCGGTCATCAGCATTGACCCCCTTCTCGATGCTGATGAAGCCTATGATTCTGAAAGCCGCTGTATCTGATTTTGAGCGTCTGCAAATACGAAGCAGAAAAAGGAGATGGTAGCGTTACAAAATGCTTATGGCTACGAAAAGAGACTCCAATCATACAGCAAAAATGAGGTGATTTTATGAAGAAGAAAATCATGGCGTTCATGCTTGCGGCTGCTTGTATCGGCACGGGAACACTGAATTGTGCCGCAGCAGTGAATGCAGCAGAACAGGATACGGCGTACATCATGGGTGATGTGAATGATGACGGCGCATTCAGCATTGCCGATGTTGTGCTGCTTCAGAAATGGTTGTTAGCCGTTCCGGACACACCGCTTGCAAACTGGAAGGCAGCCGATTTCTGTGCGGACAATAAGCTCAATGCATTGGATCTGACACTGATGAAGCGGGCATTGCTTGAAAACATACAGGATCCGGTTGAACCCCCTGCCGATCATATTGCGCCGCTTGGGTTTAAGACCGCTGATGACGCCATCAAGGAAATCATCCAAAGCGACCTCAGCGAAATAGAAGGCTATGCACAGATGTTTGAGCGCTTCCGGAATGACGGATTTATCTATCATTTCACCGATGCTGAAAATGCAGTCACGCTCCAGGAGGATCGCACGAATGCAGCAGTCTGGCTGATGCCTTATGATTACTTTGAGGATACAGGCATCCTGTATCATGTGGCATATCAAGGAAAAGACTATCAAGTTTATTACTACTTTAACGATCCGGCTTTTCCTGAATCGGATTTGTGGGATTACATGGAACAGCGACTGCATACCGAGAACATCAATGTCGTTGACGAGAAGTATGGCATTGCACATCACCCCAATGGCGGGCAACCTGTTGTGAGTGCCTACTTTGCAGTTGATGATACCCATTATTGCAAGGTCAGGACGTTTGAGCCGGAAGATGCGCTTATGGACTTCTTGCAGGTACTGAATTACGAGAAGCTGGATATTGCAGACAATAGCATAACTGATCCGGTCACGCCTGTAACGGCACAGCCAATCGGATATAAGGATGCGGAAGCCGCCATTGAAGCAATCCATAACAACGATGTAAATGCCTATCCCGAACAGTATTACGATGACTATCGGAAGATGTTTGAGCGTTTCAGCGAGGATGGGTATATCTATCATTTTGCTGATGCTGAAAACGCAATCACACTCCGTGAGGATCACCCGAATGCAGCGGTTTGGCTGATGCCTTATGCAAACTATGAAGATATAGGCGTTCTGTATCATGTGGCATATCAAGGGAAATACTATCAAGTATATTACTACTTCAACGATCCTGCTTATACTGTTTCTGATCTGTGGAAGTATATAGAGCAGAGATTGGGTATCAAGAACTTCAATGTCGTTGACGAGAAGTACGGTATTGTAGATAACAGCAATGGTGAGCAGTCTGTTGTGAGTGCCTTCTTTGCAGTTGATGATACCCATTATTGCAAGGTCAGGACATATGAGCCGGAAGATGCGCTTACGGACTTCTTGCAGGTTCTGAGTAGCGAAAAGACTGTATTCTGAACCGATCTGCAATGTGCGGATATAGGATGATATTCCTTTGGGGACAAATCAGATGATGCTGTACTTATGACGTAAGTATCAGCAGCAATGATAAGCACAGCGACCTCTGAGAGCTTTCTTAGAGGTCGCTTTTTGCTAATTATCCTCGTAATGATCATTGAAAGCTGAGAGAGGGATTTCCGTTCGTCTGGTTGCCAGTTCTCCTTGACGGCATTATTCAAAAGTGATAAAATCATGTCATCAATTACAGCACGTTGCACAAACTTCAATGCTTTCTAAAAAATATTAAAAGTGAGCGCGTAGTTTCAGCGGCGATTGGTATCTAATAAGTGAAAGCATAAGAAAATGCTTTCAGGAAGGAGTTTGTCGATGGATAACGGTGCAAGTAGCTACCGCCGTTTCCGTGACAATGGTGATGATTCTGGCTTAGATGAAATCATTATGGATTACAGCGATGGTCTGATGCTGTACCTGACAAGTATAGTCGGAAACATTTGGACGGCGGAAGAGCTTACAGAGGATACTTTCGTTTTGCTTGGTACGAAAAAGCCAAAATTCAAAGGAAACAGTTCTTTTAAGACATGGCTCTATACGATAGGACGAAACCTTGCGCTGAAGCACCTGAAAAAGGCCGCAAAGTATTCTGCTGTTCCGATTGAGGAGATTGCTGAGCTGAGCAGCGATGAGGAAGCTGTAGAAGATGCCTATATCAAAAAGGAACAGCAAATCATGGTACACAGAGCAATGCGAAAGCTCAATCCTGAATATCAGCAGATACTGTGGCTGACATATTTTGAGGGGTTGACAAGTAAAGAAGCCGCGATTGTCATGAAAAAGAGTGTCCGAAGTGTGGAGTCAATTCTGTACCGAGCGAAGAAATCACTGCGCTCACAACTTGAAATGGAGGGATTTGATTATGAAAAAGCGTGAAGATATGATAAGAGATATTCATCAGCGTATTGATGAATATGAAACAGAACAGCGTGCGAAAAGAGCCAAAGTCAAAAAGGTTTTCCCTGCACTTGCGGCAATTACTGCCGTTGTCGTATGTCTGCCTGTAGGAGTTTATGCATACGAGCTGTATCACAAAGAGTCTGTGCAGAAATACATCGGCGTCAGCGGTGAGCAGATTTTGATGGAATCCGGTTATTCTGTACCGCAGAGCTTTTCCAATGACAAAGCAACACTCACGATCGACACGATGCTGTATGACGGTCATTCGGCACTAGCGGTTGTTACGATTGAAGCACATGATCCTGCATACACTTTCCCGCACGACTATGGTTTCATTCCGGAGATCGTATGCGACGCAGAAGGCAATGCACTTGAAATTGATCCGGAGGAGAGAACATATGACGGCAAGTATCTTTCGGGTTACGGCGGCATGAGTATGTGGAAAGACTCTGACCTGCCCTCGAATCAATGCCGGTATGAGATCAACTTTCCGAATACAGAGGATTGGAACGGAAGTACACTTTACATGAGATTTGCAATGCCGGATGAAACTGATTATGTTTTTGCGTCGAAGGAAGCCGGCAGAGAACTGCTTGACGGCATGATTGTTGCATTCGACTTCACGCAGAACTGCGAATGTAGGACGCTGACCGCAGAAAACGGCGAACAGATCATGCTTTCGGATTTTGAACTAATCAGACCGAGCAGCTTTGCACCGGATACAACTGATGAAAAATATGTTGTAAATACAGCAGCGAAATCGTCCTATAAGCTGGTTTACACTGACGGTACAGAGGAAGACTTGCAGTCTGTCAGGAGTGATTATAATTCGGAACGAAGCGGCAACATCTTTGAATTTCTTGCATCTGATTCGCCTTGTGAGAATGAAAATGCAACCATTATTCATAAGGTATCGGAAATTGCCGCCGTTGAGATCGACGGTATTCGCTATATCAAGTAAAGCCTTTAGAATTGCTAACAAAAAAGCACACCTTGCTGAAAGAAAATAGAGGGAACGTGATTCACATGAATCCCGTTCCCTCCGTTCATTCTCACAGGTCAATCTTATCAGAGAAGTCGCCGTTGACAACATAATAGACAGCCTTGTCCTCCGCCTTGATGTAGATTTCGACAGTCTTGATTCCGCCTTTGACCTTGCTCTTATGCTTGACTTTGATTTGCTTTCCTATAATAAATCATATATGCTCCCACATTCAAGGCCAATGCTCCAATCCAAGCAATGATCTCAGCGTAGGCAGTTGCCCGAAAGCCAATATGCGGTAAGAGAAAGATGATTGCAGGGATACGCAGTGCCATTTCAGCAATTCCCGACAGCATTGGAATCAACGGATAACCCATACCCTGCGTTGCATTGCGGTAAATGAACAGCAGATTCAGCAATATCAGCCCTGCACCGCATATCCTCAGATATTCTGCGGAAAGAGCAATCGTTTCACTCTCATCAAGCATGAAATCAGCGAGCTGTTTTGAAAGCAGTATCATAGCCGATCCTAAGGAAAGATAGGAAACCAATGCAATATTGATACAAACACGAACGCCCTGTCTGATACGCTCGGTCTTGCCTGCACCGAAATTCTGGCTGACAAAGGAAGAAACTGCAAATCCCGCTGTGAGGGACGGGAGCATAAATAGGTTCAGATACTTACTGCACACCGAATACGCCGATGTATAGGCTACACCACAATCATTGACATACCCCTGAACGACCATACATCCGACCGCAGTGATTGAGTTCATACACGCCATCGGTATGCCGTTTTTCAGCAGAAGCAAGGACATTGCTGTATCCTGTTCAAAATCGTCTTTACGGATTTCAAGATCAGGTATCCGTTTCATTTTCAGATAGCAGATAAACGCCGATATTCCTTGTGAGATAACTGTTGCCGCCGCTGCTCCCTCAACGCCTGTGTGAAAGAGAAATATCAGGATATAGTCCAAAGCGATATTGACCGCCGAGGAGATCATGATCGCAAGAAACGGTGTTTTACTGTCACCGACCGAACGGAGAACACCTGAAAGCAGATTATACGCTATCGTTGCTGCCAGTCCGCCGAAGATGATATATCCGTAAAGCAGGCTGTCTTTCAGTATGATCTGGTCTGTCCGCATCAGGAGTAATATCGGTTTCAGAAGCAAACAGCCTGCTGCCGTCAGGATCACTGTCAGTATCGCTGACAGCTTTACAGACATTGCAACAGACTTGCGGACGGCAGTCATATCGCGCGAACCGAAGTTCTGAGCGATGATAACAGCAAATCCGCCGGTCACGCCCATTGAGAAGCCTATTATCAGCAATGATAAGGACGAGAGGTTTCCGACTGCACCGAGGGCATTGTCGCCCAAGCCTCGCCCAACGATAGCCGTATCAGCTACCGAGTATATCTGCTGAAGAAGATTGGTCAAGAGCATCGGAAAGAAGAAACCAAGCAGTTTTCCCGATACTTTACCGTTTGTCAGGTCATTCGTATGATCCATTCACATCACCTCTGCCATTAAATATAGCATATCTCAGTCGTATTTTATATCTGAAAACTTGAATTTATAGCTGAAAAGTGATATAATATACAGAAGAAAGGCAGGCGGTGCGTATGAAAATCAGAAATGAGCTGAATGCAGAGCTTTTTCGGCAGAAGATGGATAATTTCAAGCGTTCGGAACATTCCGTGAAGCCAGACGAGGTTACTTCAATATGCAATGGGGATATGGATGCTGTTAAATGGCAGCTCAGTCATGGTGAGCTTTCCTTGATAGCTGATGACAGAATCATGTCCAAAAACAAGCTGAAAAACGCTGCTTATCACTTTGTTTTATGTGCATCGGCAATTGCTTCCGCTTGTATGGAAATGGGCATGGGGCAGACAGAAGCCTATACGCTGTCCGATCTCTATGTCCTCAAAGCCGATACTTGCAAAACGATAGACGGTGTATGCAGGCTCTATGAAGATATGTGCCTTGATTTTACCGAGCGAATGCAGGAGATACGCAAAGAAGCGGTGATTTCGCTTCATATCCGCAAGTGTATCGACTATATCTATGAGAACCTGGGTGCTGATCTGTCAGTCAAGGCACTTGCAAAGGCGGCAGAGCTGAATCCTGCCTATCTGTCAAGGCTGTTCCGAGAGGAAACCGGCATTCCGCTGAAACGCTTTGTAAAAGAAGCACGGGTAGATACAGCGCAAAAACTGCTCCGATATTCCGCCCTGTCCTATCTTGTGATTTCTACCTCGCTGGGATTCTCCACGCAAAGCGTGTTTATTGCCGTGTTCAAGGAAATCACTGGCATGACACCAAAGGCGTACCGTGAGAAGTATTATACGAAGAATCAATAGTGCTTCAATT
>JAEELE010000039.1 GCA_016288755.1 Oscillospiraceae bacterium | reverse complement strand
TCCTGGAAACGCGGATGCATCTTGCCCGCAGCACAAGCTATACCCGCACACAGGGAACGGGCGCTGTCTGCCCGAACTGCGGCTATGTGTCGCGGTTGGGGGATATCTTCTGCTCGAAGTGCGGCACAAGGCTGTGAGCGCGGGAGAGAAGCTGCGCATTCTGTTTGTGTGCCACGGCAATATCTGCCGCTCCCCGATGGCGGAAATGATCCTGAAAGAAATGGTGCGGCGGCGCGGCATCGCGGAGCAATTCGTGATCGCCTCCGCCGCAACGAGCACAGAGGAGATCTGGGGCGGGCGCGGCAATCCTGTCTATCCGCCGGCAGAGGAGGAGCTCGAAAGACACGGCATCCCCTGCGAAAAGCGGCAGGCGGTGCAGCTCACCCGCGCAGATTATGCGGCGTATGATTACCTGATCGGGATGGACCGTGCGAATCTGCGCAATATGCAGCGGATGCTCGGCGGCGACCCGGCGGGCAAGCTCTCGCTGCTCATGGACTTCACAGAAGCGGGCGGCGAGGTCTCCGACCCGTGGTATACGCGGCGGTTCGATGCGGCATTCCGCGATATATGGGCGGGCTGCGAGGGACTGCTTGCGCATCTCGAAAGAAGCGGCGCACTGTAAAAAACAGCAGCGGGAACCGGCTTTGCGTCGGCTCCCGCTGTTTTTGTTTTACGGTATTCTGCGGATGCGGGCGGCGTTATGCCGCTGCTTGCCCGGCTGCTTTTTTCGCTGCGATGCGCTTGCGGAAGAATTCCACGATGTAATACAGCACGATGCCGGCAATGAGAATCAGCACCAGATCTGCGGCGGCAAACACGCTGTCGGAGACCTTCACGAGCTTCTTCTCCTTGATAAACAGCATGCCGCTTCTGACCGCATTCTGGATCAGATAGATCGGCAGGCTCCATTTGCCGAGCAGATAGACAAAGCGGTTGTTGAAAAGCGTGCTCAGCTTTCCGCTGCTGATGACGCCGAGCTCACTGAACGAGAGCGTCACGCCGATGCAGAACAGCACCGCGATGTAGATCTGATATTTTGCGTCTGCCGCGGTGAAGCAGTAGACGGTCGAGACGAGATAGCAGAACGCTTCGATCACTGTGATGAGCAGTCTGCCGCGCCGTCCCGGGTTCAGATCCTTCAGCTTTGTGTAAACATAGAAGCAGAAGATGCCGAGGCAGATATCCTGCAAGCCGCGCATGTTGTGATCGGTGCCGATCAGCAGACCGTTCTGCACCGCATTTCTGCCGAGCAGGAACAGCCCGATCGCCGGTGCCGCGATTCCCGTGAAGGTCTTTTTGAACTTTACGGCAAACGGATAGAGCAGGAACATGACGAGCAGCATGGTGCTGATATACCATTCCTGCCCGAGCAGCGCATCATTGTTGCCGCTCAGCTGAAACGCCTGCATCAGGAACAGGGAGGGCAGCTTGTCGAGCAGAACGTCAAAGCCCTTGTCGCCGCCGATGAGCCGGATCAGGATGAACAGGATTGCGATTGCACATGCAATGAAATGATAGGGCAGGATCGCCTTTGCCTTTTTCCAGACAAATGCGAAATCATCGCGGGCAAGGTCATCGGTTTCTGTCCGCTTGCTGAGAGACAGCGCAAACAAAAAGCCCGAGACGATGAAAAAGTATTCCACGCCGCAGCCGCCGTATCCGGCGAGACTCAGCCTGCCGTCCAGATAGACGCGCCCGAAATCCCAGAAATCCTTGTTGATGTGGAAGATGACCACGATCACCGAAAAGACAAACCGGAAAAAATCAATTTTGCCGTTCCGCGCTTTATGATTTTCCATAGAAACCTCCGATGAATGATGAAAAGTGAAAATCTGAAGCAGGATTGTTCCTCTGCAATTATACCACCTCGCTTCCGAAAAGTCAATACAGGCGCGGCGCGGTGATGCTGCTGCGTGAATTGCGCTGAATCTTGTATATTTGCCCGATCGCCGGACAAACTATCCCGTGAAAGCCGTATCCGATACGGCTTGCGGAATACAGATTTCTGAATCAGAAAGGCGATCGCTATGAACAATGTCAAACACGCCGGAAGAACCGGCAAGGGCTTCTATGCTGCGCTGTCGCTCAGCGTTGCGATGGTCGGTGCGGGCTGCTGGTATGCCTTCACCGCTGCGGGCAGGAAGCCGCTCGGAAACACCGTACAGCCGCCGGAGCTGAGCATCGCGGAGTCGCTGCCCGAGCATTCGGCGACCCGTCCGACCGGCACAACTGCCGTGACGACCCGTCAGACCACCCGCACCACCGCCCGCACGACTGAGGATGCGGAGGAAGCCGCCGCGCTGCTCCGTCACACGACTGCCGGGACAGAAGCGGTCACGACTGCGCTGCCTGCCGTCACGACCGCGCCCGCGGAAACACCGCTCATGCCGGTCAGCGGAGAGATTGCAGCGCCGTACAGCGCAGGCGAGCTTGTCAAATCGAAGACTACGGGCATCTGGGCGACCCACAACGGCGTCGATTTCGCGGCGCCCGTCGGCACGGAGGTCTGTGCGGTGCTCGACGGCACCGTTACGGAGATCCGCCGCGATGCACGCTACGGCGTCTGCGTGACGCTGCTGCATGAGGACGGCACGGTCACGCGCTGCTGCGGTCTCAACGAGAATCTGGATGTCATCGCGGGGCAGGTGCTGGAACGCGGCACTGTGCTCGGCACAATCGGCGACACGAACGAGGCGGAGCGCGCAGAGGGTGCGCATCTGCATTTTGAGGTGCTGCGGAACGACAGCTATGTCGATCCGGCAGCCTTCCTCGGTCTGACTGCGCCTGCCGCAGAGTGACGGAATACTATTTATATGCAGTTCAGCGCCTGTGATCCGCAAGCCGGATCGCGGGCGCTTTGCCGCACTCGCAGATTATTTCAAAATACCCCTTGACAAATCGGGGAGAATCTGCTAAAATAGTAGAGTACGACTGTATGCGTACCCGCGGCACAGACTGCCGCGATCCTTGTCCGCCCGAAATTTACCGAACGGACGGGCTTTATCCAGAAGGAGGTGTATCAACATGGCAAAGCTTTCTGCAAGCTACGAGCTGATGGTCGTTCTCAGCCTGACAAAGGGTGAGGAGGCTGCTCAGGCAACGTGGGCAAAGTTCAAGGAGCTGATCGAGGCGAACGGAACGCTCGGCGAGGTTGATGAGTGGGGCAAGCGCAAGCTCGCATACCCGATCAACTACGAGACCGACGGCTATTATGTTGTCGTCACGTTCGACGCAAAGCCGGAGTTCCCGGCAGAGCTCGACCGTATCCTCAACATTACCGACGGCGTGCTCCGTTCCATGATTACTGTCAAGGAGTAATCAATCAGTTCAAAGGAGGTTCGGTTTATGCTGAACAAGGTTATCATTATGGGACGTCTGACCCGTGATCCTGAGCTGCGGCAGACGACCTCCGGCGTTCCG
>JAEELE010000038.1 GCA_016288755.1 Oscillospiraceae bacterium | reverse complement strand
CTGCCCTGGATCTCCAGTGTCGAGGTCGGGAGCTGCACGCCTGCCATGTCGCCGAGCTCGATGCCCTCATTCAGTGTCTTGAAATAGTTCACGGTCTCATCGGCAATGCGGTCGAGTGCCGCATAATCGGACGAAGCGCTCGTCTCATAGACGATCAGCTGTTTGCTGTCCATCCAGAGCACATAGTAGAGCTTCGAGCTGTTGTCGGAGGAGCGCACGCCGTAGGTCGTGCTGTATTCCTCCGCGCAGGGTCCGAGCGACATAGTGACCGTGCCCTTCACCAGATCACCCTTTTGCAGCTCGCCCGCCTGCGCCAGATTGTAGTCCTTGACATCGCCCTTCCGGTATTTCAGCCATGCGGGGATATCCGTCAGCAGCACCGCAGCGATGCAGGCTGCAACCAGTGCAAGCGAGAGCAAAAACCGCCCCAGCTTCATTCAGTCACCACTCCGTTCCGTTATTTCATGGATGATACGCGCAGACGGTTGAGCGCACGCCTGAGCTTCAATTCGGCAAGCTCGAGCTCCTTCTGGGTCTTGCTCTGCTCCTTCTTTCTCAGCGCATCCGCCTCGGAGCGCTTTGCCCACTCGACGTCGATATCCTCCGCCCACTCCGCCGCATTCGCGAGAATGGCGGTGTGATCGGGCGCGACACGGACAGCGCCGCCCGAGAGCGCCGCGATGCGCACGGTGCCGTCTGCCATCGTGACCTTCACCGGTCCGGCGGGCAGTGCCGCGACATATTTCTCGTGCTTGGCGAGAATGCCGGTGTCGCCCTCGGTCGTGCGCACGATCACGCGCTGCACTTCACCGTCAAAAAACACCTTATCCGGCGTGATGATCTGCAGCGAAAACGTACTCATTCTGCCGTGTCCTCCAGCTCCTTCGCCTTCTCGAGCACCTCGTCGATCGTGCCTGCGAAGAGGAATGCCGACTCCGGTACATCGTCGTGCTGTCCCTCGATGATCTCGCGGAAGCCGCGGATGGTCTCGGCGATCGGGACATATTTGCCCTCCATGCCGGTGAACTGCTCAGCGACCGAGAACGGCTGGCTGAGGAAGCGCTGGATCTTTCTCGCTCTGGCGACCGTGAGCTTATCCTCGTCGGAGAGCTCGTCCATGCCCATGATCGCGATGATATCCTGCAATTCTGTATAGCGCTGGAGGATCGTCTGCACCTGTCTTGCAACGCGGTAATGCTCCTCGCCGACGATCTCCGGGCTGAGAATGCGCGAGCTCGATTCCAGCGGGTCGACTGCCGGATAGATACCGAGCGAGGCGATCTGGCGCGAGAGAACGGTTGTCGCGTCGAGGTGCGCGAAGGTCGTCGCCGGGGCGGGGTCGGTCAGGTCGTCCGCGGGGACATAGACCGCCTGCACCGAGGTGATCGAGCCCTTTCCGGTCGAGGTGATGCGCTCCTGCAGCGCGCCCATTTCGGTCGCGAGCGTCGGCTGATAGCCGACGGCGGAGGGCATTCTGCCGAGCAGCGCGGAGACCTCCGAGCCTGCCTGCGTGAAGCGGAAGATGTTGTCGATGAAGAGCAGCACGTCCTGCCCCTCGGTGTCGCGGAAATATTCCGCCATCGTCAGCCCCGAGAGCGCAACGCGCATTCTCGCCCCGGGCGGCTCGTTCATCTGCCCGTAGACAAGACATGTCTTTTCGAGAACGCCGCTCTCCTTCATCTCGTGATAGAGGTCGTTGCCCTCTCTGGTGCGCTCGCCGACGCCGGTGAACACCGAGATGCCGCCGTGCTGGTTCGCGACATTGTTGATCAGCTCCTGGATCAGAACGGTCTTGCCGACGCCTGCGCCGCCGAACAGACCGATCTTGCCGCCCTTTAAGTACGGCGCGATCAGGTCGATGACCTTGATGCCGGTCTCGAGCACCTCGCTCGTTGCCGCCTGCTCCTCGTAGGAGGGGGCGTCGCGGTGGATGGGCCAGCGCTCGGCGGTCTCGGGAGCGGGCTGCTCGTCGACAGGGTCGCCCAGCAGATTGAACACGCGCCCGAGCGTCTCTCTGCCGACTGGCACGCGGATCGGGCTGCCGGTGTCGATCGCATCGAGCCCGCGGACCAGACCGTCCGTGCTGCTCATCGCGATGCAGCGCACGGTGTCGTCGCCGATGTGCTGCGCGACCTCGAGCACGAGGCGCTGTCCGTTGTTGTCACATTCGATCGCATTGAGCAGCCGCGGCAGCTCATGCTTCTGAAAGCGCACGTCGACCACTGCACCGATGATCTGGACGATCTTGCCGGTGCCGCCGCGCTTTGCTTCTTCTATTGCCATAAAAACTAGCTCACTTTCAAAGAAATCAGACAAAGGAAGAGTTAGGAGTGAGAAGTGAGGAGTGAGGAGTTGTTCATTCATCCCCGCTCACTGTGCTGATCATCCGACTGTCGGCTGCTGAAAACTCCTAACTGCTAACTCCAAACTATGCTGTTATCCCTGCGCATTTGCGCCCGCGACGATCTCGGTCAGCTCCTGTGTGATGGACGCCTGCCGTGCGCGGTTGTATTTCAGCGAGAGATCGTCGATCATCTCCTGCGCGTTGTCGGTCGCATTCTCCATCGCCATGCGCCTTGCCGCCTGCTCGGAGGCATAGGTGTCGACGATCGTGCAGTAGAGGATGCCCGCGAGATACTGCGGGATCAGCGAATCGAACACCGCCTCGGGGCTCGGCTCATAGTTCGTCAGGCTCTGCAGGCCGGTGTTGTGCTCGAGGTTCGGCACGGGGATGACCGTCATCTCACGCGCCTCCTGCACCAGCGGCGAGACCAGATTCGTAAAGAACAGCTCGACCAGCGCCAGATGCCCCTCGTCAAACAGATGCACGATATGCTCTGACATACGCAGAGCGGTGTGCGGGTTGATGCTTTCGCCGACATTGTCAAAACTGCCGAGGATGCGGTACCCCGATTTTGCGTAATGCTCCTGTGCCTTGCGCCCGACCGTCATGACGACGACCTCTCTGCCCTCGGCGGTCAGCTCCTTGGCGCGGGCATCGGCACGGCGGAAGACATTGAGGTTGAAGCCGCCCGCCAGCCCTCTGTCGCCGGCAATGACGATCAACAGGGCAGCGCCGGTCTCCCGCAGCGTGATATACGCCGAACGGAACCCGACCGCATCGGAGGCGATCTCGCTCATGGTCTGGTAGAGCAGATTGAAGAACGGCACTGCCTTCTCGGCACGCTCCTTCGCGTGCCGGAGCTTTGAGGAGGAGACCAGCTCCATCGCCTTGGTGATCTGCATGGTGCTCTCAACACTCTTGATGCGGCGCTTGATCGCCTTCATATTGGCACCTGCCATGAAGATCAGCCTCCCTTCACACGAAGCTCTTCACAAAATCGGTGATGACCGATCTGAGGGCTTCCTCGTTTTCGGGCAGCAGCTTGCCGGTATCCGCAATCGACCCGGTGATCTCGCTGTGGGTCTGTGCGATTTCCGAGAGCAGCGCCGATTCAAACTCGGAGATCCGGCTGACCGGCACATCGCGGAGCAGATTGTTCGTGACCGCATAGAGGATCACGACCTGATCGGCAGCGGAGAGCGGGCTGGATTTATCCTGCTTGAGCACCTCGACCACGCGCTCGCCCTTCGCAAGGCGCTCCTTCGTGTCGCGGTCAAGGTCGGAGCCGAACTGCGAGAATGCCTGCAGCTCGCGGTACTGCGAATAGGTCAGCTTCAGCGAGCCCGAGACCTTCTTCATCGCGGGGATCTGCGCCGCCGAGCCGACACGCGAGACCGAGATGCCCGGGTTGACTGCCGGACGCACGCCCGCATTGAACAGGTCGGTCTCGAGGAAGATCTGCCCGTCGGTGATCGAAATGACATTCGTCGGGATGTACGCGGAAACGTCGCCTGCCTGTGTCTCGATGATCGGCAGTGCGGTCAGCGAGCCGCCGCCGTAATTCTCATTCAGGCAGCATGCGCGCTCAAGCAGCCGCGAATGCAGATAGAACACGTCGCCGGGGAATGCCTCGCGCCCCGGGGGACGCTTCAGCAGCAGCGAGAGCGTTCTGTAAGCGACCGCGTGCTTTGAGAGGTCATCGTAGACGATCAGCACGTCCTTGCCCTGATCGGTGAAGTATTCACCCATCGTGCAGCCGGAATACGGCGCGATATACTGCAGCGGCGCGAGCTCCGAAGCCGTCGCGGAGACGACGATCGTGTAGCTCATCGCGTCCGCCTTCGTCAGCGTCTCGACGACATTTGCGACGGTCGAGCGCTTCTGCCCGATCGCGACATAAATGCAGATGACGTTCTTGCCCTTCTGGTTCATGATCGTGTCAAGGGCAATGGTCGTCTTGCCGGTCTGGCGGTCGCCGATGATCAGCTCGCGCTGTCCTCTGCCGATCGGGATCATCGAGTCGATCGCCTTGATGCCGGTCTGCAGCGGCTCATGCACGGACTGTCTCGTGATGATGCCGGGCGCGATCTTCTCGATCGGCATGGATTTTTCAGTCAGGATCGGTCCCCTGCCGTCGATCGGCTCGCCGAGGGCATTGACCACTCTGCCGAGCAGCTCCTCGCCGACCGGCACCGAGACAATGCGCTTGGTGCGCTTGACAGAGGAGCCCTCGCGGATATTGTGATCGGAGCCGAGCAGCACCGCACCGACGAAATCGTGCTCGAGGTTGAGTGCCATGCCCGAGATGCCGCCCTCAAATTCCAGCAGCTCTCCGGACATGCACTGCTCCAGCCCGTGCACATTCGCAATGCCGTCGCCGACCGTGATCACCGTGCCGACATCGGCAAGGTTCAGCTTTGCCTCGTAGCTTTTGAGCTGCTCCTTGATAATGCCGGTAATTTCATCTGGTCTTAAATTCATCTTGCACCTTCTTATTCACCGGAATCGGCGCGGGGTCATTTTGTCAGCCGCTCCCGCAGCGAATCCAGCCGGAATTTCACACTGTTGTCGATGCGCGTGTCGCCGTACTGCACGATGACGCCGCCGAGCACCGCTCTGTCGATATGCTCGGTGATGCGCACGGTCTTCTGCAGACGCCGCTGCAGGGCGCCGGTCAGCCGCTCGAGCTGATCGGGCGTCAGCGGGACAGCCGTCGTGACCGTCACCTCGACCGTATCCTGATAGTCGAGCATTTGCCGGTCAAAATCATCGGCGATCTCGCCCAGAAAGCGCACTCTGCCGTGATCGACAAGGAGCTGCAGCAGCCTTGCGGCAAGCCCTTCGTCACCGAAGATCTTCCTTGCGATCCCCTGCCGCTCCGAGACCGATACGGTCGGGAGCGAAAGCAGCCTTGTCAGATCGGGGTTCAGCGAAAAGAGCAGCGCACACTGCCGCAGATCGGCACGCGTCTGCTGCAGCGTCTGATCTCCCTGCTCTTTGGCGAGGGAAAACAGCGCATTTGCGTAAACCTGCGAAACCTCAGAGCTCACTGCACATCACCCACCGAATCAATAAATTCGTCGATCAGCCGCTCGTGGTCTGCCTGATTGATCTCACGCCCGACCACCTTCTCCGCGACTGCGACCGCAAGCCCGGAGACCTCCCCGCGCAGTGCGGTTGCGGCTCTTCTGCGCTCGCGCTCGAGCTCCTGCTCGTTCTGCTGCATGACAGCCGCAGCCTCCGCCTTTGCCGCCGCGACGATCTCATCCGAGCGCTCCTGTGCCCTTCTGGTCGCCTTACGGAGCATCTCGGCGGATTCCTCCTTGGCATCGGCGAGCTTCTGCGTATACGCCTCGCGCTCGGCTTCCGCCTCTGATTTTGCCGTCTCTGCCTCCTGCAGCTTCCGGTCGACCTCCTCCTGCCGCTTCTCGAGAATGCCGTTGACCGGCTTGAAGAGAAAATGCTTCAGCCCGAGAAACAAGAGCAGCAGATTCAGCAGCGTGAAGAGGATCGTCCCGATATCAATGGACAAAAAACCCAAAACAAATCAGCCCTTCCAGCATTATTTCAAATTCTCCGTTCCTGTGGCAACAAGGGAGGAAGGAGGAGGGAGGAGGGAGGAGGTGTTACGACCCTTGCGTTCCGGCGCGAAGAACACGCGCACGGTTCACGGGGACCTCCTACCTGCTACCTGCTACCTCCTACCTGCCTTGCATTTCAGGTAAAGGGTTTGAGGAAGATCAGCAGAAGGGCGATGATCAGACCGTAGATACCGGTCGACTCCGCGACCGCACAGCCGACGAACATCGTTCTCGTGACGGCGCCCGACGCCTCGGGCTGTCTTGCGATCGCCTCGCACGCCTTGCCGACGGCATAGCCCTCGCCGATGCCGGGGCCGATACCTGCGATCATAGCCAGACCTGCGCCGATCGCAGAGCCTGCCAGCACGATTGCTTCACTCATATCCATTTGTTTTTACCTCCAGTTTGTAGTTGGAAACGGCGTTATGCCGCATTCTCCGAAATTTCTTCTGGGCCGGGCTCCGATTCCGGCTCGGGTTCGTCGTCCGCGGGTCCTGCATTGGAAATGAACACCATCGTCAGCATGATGAAGATGAACGCCTGCATGAAATCCGCGAACAGGTCAAAATACAGCGAGAGCACTGCGGGGAGACCGACCGTCAGGATCGGGACCTGCAGCCCGATCATGCGGCTGAGATTCGCAAGACCGTAATAGACCAGCGCCGTGATGATGCCGCCGCCGGCGATATTGCCGAAATGACGCAGTGCCATTGCGGCAGGGGTCGAGACCTCGCTCAGAATGTTGATCGGGAGCATCACGGGGATCGGGTCGGCAAAGCCCTTCAGATAGCCGCCGAGGCCGTTGTATCTGATCTTTGTCACCGTGATCATGACAAATGTCACCGCCGCCCATGAGAGCAGCACAGAGAAGTCAGAGGTCACTGCGCGCAGCCCGAACAGCGAGAGCAGGCTGCCGAATACCGAAAAGCAGAAGACCGTCGCGATGTAGGGCGTGAACCAGAGCCAGCGCTTCCCCATCGTGTCGCGCACGAGGTTCGTGATCGCCTCCACTGCCATTTCGGCGATGACCTGCCGCTTGGAGACCGCCCGCACCCTGAGATCGCGCGTGAGGAAGATGCACAGCCCGAGGATCACCGCCATGACGATCCATTCGAGGATGATCGTCTCGGTGAAATTGATCGTGACCGAACCGATCTGAAAGGACGTGATGATCTTGGGACCTGTCACATTGAGCTCTCCGGGACCCTCTAAAAACTTCGGGATCGCAAAAGCTGCCAACATATATATGTATTTCACCTCTTTTTTGCTCCGGACGGACCGGATTTCTGGAACAGCGCACCCGCCGTGTAGATGATGCGCGGGTACAGCATGGGGATGCAGACAGCGACGGGGTGGATATAGCCCCGCAGCAGCAGCGCCGCACCGAAGCCCGCTGCAAAGAGCAGCAGCCGCAGCGCATAGAGCAGCAGATACCGCCGCTGACTGGTGACGCCGGAGTGCTTTGCGTCATACGCCATGCGGGAGATGCCGCAGTTGAGCAGAATCAGTGTGCCGAGCAGCACAAGATGCCCGACCGCGAGCCCGAGTGCAAAGCGAAGGGTCGCCCCGATGACGGGGACGCTGATCAGATACGCGGCGATGCTCAGGAACAGACCGCGCCGCATGAGCATCAGAAGCTCACGGCGGAAGGCTTCATCCGGCATGCTCCTCACCGCCTTTCTCCGGACATTCTATAGTATACCATAAATCCCGCAAAAAAGCAATGGGCAAAAACCATGAAATGCCCGTGAAGGAGCCCCGCGCCGGCACAGCGCGGCAATGCGGCGGATTCCGCGTTTCTCTGTTGTGCACCCCGCCGAAAATCCGGTGCAGTTTTTGTGATTTTCTACAAATTGCACAAAAAGCGCTTGCACATGCCCCGCAACGGGTTTATAATGGTATTGATGATTTCCCTGCAGAATCTGCAAGGGAGGAGGGAGGAGGGAGGAAGCAGGAGGTAATGCATGTGCCCTCCGTTTCACGGCAGAAGCGGAAGTGGCGGAACAACTCCTCACTGCTCACTCCTGCCTGAAAACCCGATTGCCCCCGACACGCAAAAAGGAGGAATCTTCCATGCTGTACAAAAAAATGCTTGCCGCGTTCTCTGCGGCAGTGCTCGGCTGCACGGTCACAGCACCGTCTGCCGCACTTGCAGCCTCTGACGGCACAGTGCCCGCGGAAGAGAAATACGAAGCAGAGGTCGATCTGTTCTACCTCGACCCCGGCTACGAAAGCTATCTGAGCATTCCCGACTCGTGCGCGCAGAGCTATCAGATCAAACTGCCGGGCACCTATCAGAGCGTCAGCTTCCGCGCCGACGACGACCATATCGGCGTCGATCAGGAGGGGCTGGTCACACCGAAGGGCGAGGAGATCTACTACATCGGCTCGGGCACGGAGTATGAATATTCCGAGGGCGACTTCACCGTCACCGCCGTCGTGGACAGCACGCGCCTTGTCTACATGTTCCATGTGCACGATTACGCCGTCTGGTATGCGCACAGCGTTGCGGACAGCTATCTCGAGGAGCACATCACCGCGGGCATGACCGTGCGCGAGCAGCTCGAGACGATCTGCAAATTTGTCGCGGGCTACGATTACTCCGCCTATCACTCCGGCATGGTCTCGATGATCGCGACCGGCGAGGGCGGCGACTGCTGGGCGAGCACCGGCACCGTCAACTACATGTGCGGAAAGCTCGGCATCCAGGCGCGTACCCGCAATGCCGCAAACGACCCCGGCGCGGGCTCGGGGCACCGCAACAGCGTCGCTGCGGGCGAAAACGGCGTCATCTACATGGTCGATGCGGGCTACTCCGGCAGCGCGCCGCGGCATTATTCGATCACGGAATATCCCCACCCCTACGCCTGCAAGGAGCGCGCGAACGGCACCCTCGAGCTGACCGAATACTTCGGCTTTGACACGGAGATCGAGGTGCCCTCCGAGATCGACGGCAAGACCGTCTCCGCGATCGGCAGCTCGCTGTTCTACAGCGCAAACCGGTTCATCGGCAAGGAGATCACGTCCGTCACGATCCCCGAAACGGTCGTCAGCATCGGCGACAGCGCCTTCTATGACATGGACGGTCTGACCGAGCTCTATATCCCGAAGTCGGTCGGCTATATCGCCAAGGCTGCCTTCTGCGACTGCGACCAGATGAAGCTCGTCATCGACCCCGCAAACCCCTATTACGTCATGAAGGATCATGTGCTCTATACCAAGAACATGAAAACGCTGGTCTCCGCCGCGGAGCTCTACACGATGAAGAACGTGACCAAGACCGAATACGGCAAATCCTACACATGGAACAAGACGGACTTCACCGTGCCCGACGGCGTCGAATACATCGAGGATCAGGCGTTCTATGACTGCGGCTCGCTGGGCAGTCTGGTGCTGCCGGATACGCTGAAGCACATCGGCTATGCCGCCTTCCGCGGCTGCTCCGTCGGCAATACGGTCGTGCTGCCGGAATCGCTGACCGGCATCGGCTACGGTGCATTCTCCTATTCCGGCGCGCCCGCGCTGGTGCTGCTGAATCCCGACACGGTCATCAACGACACGACCGAAAACGGTCTCAACGAAAAGGAGGACGGCTCCACGCTGAACGGCGCCTCCCCGATGGTGCTGATCGGCAGGGAGGGCTCGACCGCGCAGGCTTATGCTGAGAAATTCGGCAAGGGGACCTCCACCGTGTATTACGGCGACGGCACGTCAGCCACGGAGGAATACGACCGCTATCTCTTCGGGCTGCTGGGCGAAGACGGCACCGCCGAGCTCGGCAGCGGCACGGCAGGCGACTGCAGCTACCGCGTGTTCTGGTCGGAGGAGACCGGGCTTGTGATGCAGCTGACCGGCGAGGGCACGGCGGATGTGCCTGCCGACGAGACCAAGCTGACCGGCAAGGTCGGGGGCATCATTCTGGACAAGGGGGTCACGCGGCTCTCCGATGCGCTGATGAAGGCGCTGACGAAGACCAGAACGGTCTTCGGCGTCAAGGGCAGCTACGCCGAGCAGCTCGCCTTCAAGGAGGGCTACAACTTCACGGAGTACCCCAAGGAGCAGCTCGCCGGCGACGTCGACTGCTCGGGCGTTGTCAACATCGCAGACGCGGTGATGCTGGCACGGTTCCTCGCGGAGGATCACGAGATCACCGTGACCGCAGAGGGCAAGCGCAATGCCGAGCTCGACGGCGTTTCCGGGCTGACCTCCGGCGACAGCACCGTTCTGCTGCAGATGCTCGCCGGTCTGGTCTGATTCGGAACAGCATGCCCCGCTCCGGTTCAACTGCACCGGGGCGGGGCGTTTTCTGAAATATGCGGCTTCCGGCTTTCTGCTGAATAATAAAGGTATCAGCGCAGGCACGGGATGCATGAAGAGCAACGCAGCATGTATGAATATGATGACAGGAGGGACAACGTGGAGACGCAGGAAAACAGGATGCAGCAGATTCCCGGCGGCACCGTTCAGATGATCACCGATGCGGCTTTCTGCCGGTTCAAGGCATCGGGGAAGGTGAAAAGGGCGATGGCGCAGTTCAATGAGAAGGCGCAGAAAGACGGCGCAGCAAGAAAGCGTTATACAAGCTGGTATTATTGCTGGGAGAATCATATTACAGGCGAACAGGTGATGGATTCCTATTATCTGAGGATCAAGGATCTGGATAAAATCTGCTTTTGTTCCCGTGAATATGTGAACACGGCTGTAAACCGCGTGATTCCCGGCGGGAATCCGGATGATCTGAAATACAAGCCCGGATATATCTACAGGAATGAGATCGAAGCACTCGCCGATGAATCCGGCGTGATTTATCTGTTCAGCAAGTGCGTCGGCAGAATACGGGGAATCCACTGGCAAAAGGAACGGTATGACATCGTGATCCGGAACGGAACCGATGCGATCGCGGACAGCGCCCTTGCGGACAATTATCTGATCGTCAGCGTGACACTGCCGGACAGTGTGACTGTGATCGGGACAGGCGCGCTCGAGCGAAGCCGCCTGCTCGGAAGGGTCAGGCTTTCGCCGAATCTGAAATATATCAAGGACGCGGCATTCCGTTTCTGCTGGAAGCTGCAGCGCATCGATCTGCCGGACGGACTGTTGTATATCGGTGCGGATGCGTTCAGAAGATGCACCGCATTCACAGAACTGATGATTCCCGACAGCGTGACATATATCGGCTCAAAAGCCTTTTTCGGCTGCATCAATCTGAAAGCGGTGCGGCTGCCGGCGCATATCACGGCGATCAGCACGGGGATGTTCCGGCACTGCCACCAGCTCCCGGAAATCGTGATCCCGGAGGCGGTGACGGTGATCGAGCAATATGCGTTTGCGAACTGCAGCTATCTGGAACATGTCTCGCTGCCGTCCGGGCTGAAACGGATCGGGGACGGCGCATTTGCCGACTGCCGGATGCTCCGGTTTCTGGAGATTCCGGACAGTGTCGAATACATCGGAGAGGATTTATTCGGCGGGCGCAGGGAATACACGACCATCGTCGCGTCGGAGGGAAACACCTATGCCCGCCGGTATGCGGCATCCCATCAGATTCATGTCACGGACCGTTATACGGATGAGATGTACCGTGCATTGGTGAAAAGGGCAGCATATCCGGGAAATCCGTAGGGATGCAAAGCCCTCACGCTCTGTCCGCATTCAACGGCGAAGCGCATGACGCATCACAACAGGCACGCCCGGCACAAGACCGGGCGTTTCCGTTTATGTTTTTCGGCTGACCGTCGCCAGATGTCCGGGCATATAGCCGATGATCAGCTTTTTCAGATCATCGTCCCGGCAGAAATAGATGCGTACCAGCGCCTGCGCACTGACGCCGTATTTGATGTGCTTGTCCAGCAGATACTGCCTGCCGTCGTGCGTGACCGTGTATGCGTCGCTGTGCATTTTCAGGGCTTCCTTGCCGCAGCCCTGCACCTCCCAGACATACCGCTCCGCGTACAGCGCGAGCGTTTCTGCATCCATGGTGCCGCGGCGGTACTGCGCGTAGGCATCCAGATACAGCAGACCGTCGCACAGGATCGCCGGGTCAAATGCCGTGTCATATTTCCGCAGGGCTGACCGCGCACTGTCCGTGATGATCAGATTTGCGCCGAAACGCTCTGCTGCCCAGTCACAGATCTTCTCCTTCACCGTGGGAAATTCCGCGGCAATATCCGCCTTCTTCCGATAGAACGCGATCTGCGCGGCAGAGGCTTCATAGGCGGTCTGCCGTTCCTGATATTCCTGCTGCAGTGCCTGAATGTAAATCTGCAGCGCCGCAATTTCATCCTGTGCCTGCTGCAGCTGCTTCTTTGTAATTCGCAGACGCTCATTCCGCTCGCGCAGGTCGGTGTCCTGCTGCTCCAGCTCGGAAAGCCGCGCTTTCAGCTCCGCGTTTTCCTGCTGATACAGCGCACAGGATTCCTCCAGCGACTGCGCGGCATCCCGGCGTTCGCGCAGCGCGATCAGGTGCGCGTCCGCCTGAAAAACGACCTTGCCGAAATCATAGGCACGGTGCTTTGGCAGATTCTGTATCTCGTGCTTCAGTTTCTGATAGGCTGTCTCCATGTCACCGCTGTATGCAGAATACGGGAGGCGGTCGGTCTCCTTGCCGCGCACGCAGATCACAATATCGCCCGGTGCCAGCCGCAGATGCAGCTTGTTTTCGAGCACAGTGCACATCTTTTCGCTCACATGGCAGACGATTCCGAAGCCCTTTGTGCTTTCCGCGAGTCTTTCACACGGAAATTCCGGGAGACGCACGGCTTCTTTTTTCCGCCTCTGCTTCGGGGCGGGCTTTTTCTCCGGTTTCGGCAGCTGCTCCGTGAGAAACGGCTTGGCAGCGCCGTTCAGTCCGACTGAAAGGGTGCCGGGATTCTGAAAGATCGACGGCGTGCCGAATTGCAGAGAGATGCCGCCGGGCTTGGGCAAAGTAATATCCGCGGGAGGGGTCTCCGCCTCAAAGCCCGCTTGGGCAATCACGATCAGCGGGTAATCAAAGCGCGGATTCTGATATACCGATACAAAGCGCTCCGCGTCCGCCTTCGCTGCGATGAGAAACGGCTTTGCGTCAAGCGCCGTTCCGCCATGTGACAGATTCAGCTGCGGATTGGTCAGCAGTGCCTTGACAACGGCGGGGCGGAACACTTCGCAGGGCTCCTTGCAGTCAACAGGCTCTGTGCAGATCGTCCGCACGCCGCATTCCACATGATCGCTGCAGCGGATGAACGAAATGTCAGTCTTGAAGATTCGCCCGAGCACCGGTCTGCGTTCATTCGGCTGACCGAGATTGGCGCCCATGTCCGTTTCGCGCAGCGCAAATGCCCAGATGCCCTGCTCCGGCACATAGCTGACGTCTGCCTTCCAGCCGAGGTCAAGCGTAAACGAAAACAGCCTGTCCTCGGAGAACGAGGCATAATCCTCCGGCTCGGGCGTGACAAGCTCCTCCGGGATGGAGTCGCTGTTCTTGAGGCGCTGACGGATCCAGCGGAATGTCTCGAGAATACATCTGCGGAAAATGTCCGGCACCGTGAGCTGATCGGAGCGGATCTCCGCATGGAACTGATAGGTCGGGTAGCGCTTCAGCCTGTGCAGAACGGTTGTGGTGTAATCCATGGCGGTGACCTCCTTTCCGGCTGATGATTCTATTATACCTGATCGGATGCCGATTGTCAAGGCGCGGCGGCAGATCGGAAAAGGCGGTGCCGCATCCCCCTCCATCCGCAAACAGAACGAAGCTCCCCAATGCGGAGAGCTTCTTTCGTATGCATTACAGCAGCATGCGCTTCATCAAAGTCAGGTCGCGTGCGTCGAGCCGGCGGTCGCCGTTCATGTCGCCGGCTGCCGCATTGCCGCTGACCTCGATGCCGAGCAGCCGGTCGCGCAGCAGATGCACGTCAGCGCTGTCCGTCACGCCGTCGGCATTGATGTCGCCCGGGACCGGTGCGGCGGTCTGCTTGGTCAGCGAGAGCTTTGAAATCTGCACCGTGCCGCTCCCGGTCGCGGAGATGTGCAGCGTGCTCTGCCAATCGGTCTGCTGCGGCGTAAACAGCAGCGCGACCGACTTTGTTTCGGGATCGGCTGTGACATATTCGCAGAGGATATCCGGTGCCTCCGAGCCCGTGATCTGGCAGCAGAGATTTGCCGAGCCGGTGCAGGTGCAGTCAAAGCTGAGCTGATAGGGCTGCCCGCCGATCAGCTGCAGCTTGTCAAAATACACGATATTGCTGTCGCCTGCCGCGGAGCCGGAGAAGCGCAGATCGCTGAGATCGGGGCAGTGCTCCCACGAGTCGGCGAGCGTCTTTGCGGCAAGCTCATTTTCCATCGGCAAAGCGTTCCCGTTTTCATCCGGGAAGATGCCCGCGTCAAATTCGGGCGAATGATAGAAGGCGTCGAGCCAGCTCAGCCGCGTTTCGATCCAGCCCGCAAGGATTTCCGCCTGCGCTGCCTGCGTATAGCACGGTCTGTCGCTGTCGTCGGGATACTGCTTGAATGCGGCGATGTTGTTTGACAGCTCCGTAAAGTTTTTTTCATAGGCTGCGGAATGTGCCGCCGCTTCTGCGGTCACTGCCGCGGGAACTTCGCGCAGCTTCGGCAGCATTTCCTCCCAGCGGGCTTTCAGCAGCGCCCGGAACCATGCCTGACGGAGCGCGCAGCAGAGCCAGCTGTTGGAGTCGTCCAGACAGTCCGACAGCATGTACGGGTTTTCGCCCTCCGGCGGCGTGAAGCACGGCGGAATGGTCGCGTTCCCGAAGGCAATGTCAAAATCCCAGACCGGGCAGAAGGTCAGCCTTCCGCCTGCGTCCTTATAGAGATAGCAGCTGTCCCAGCCGACATCCGCGTTCTTGCAGATCTCATTCACGAGGCAGTTGTCGACCAGCGAACCGATGTCGATATACTGTGCGGCTTTCCCGGCATCACCGCTTCGCAGCGCGTGCAGCGCATCCTCCGTATACTGCCGGATGTAGTCGGTCTGTGCCTGCGCGGTCTCCGCGTCCTCTGACAGCGCGCTCTTGATCTCGATCGGCTTGTTGTCCGCACAGAACATCGGCTCCATCGCATAACAGGTCATCTCCAGCAGATAGCCGTTGTTTTCGACCTCCTCACGCTGCTCTGTGATCGCGACGCGGTGCTTGTTGATGCTGACGGTCTCGATCAGCAGATACACGCCGCGGTACTGCTCGTTGAGATACAGCTCCACAGAGCGGCAGTTCGGTGTATAGGGCAGACCGGAAAGCTGCTCGGCGATCAGCATGCCGGTATAATTGCGCAGCAGAGAGGCGTCAAAGCAGTTGCCGATCAGCGCCCATGTTTTCGCCTTGCCGTCGCCGAGCGAAAGCGGGTTTGCCTTCTCCTCGAAATGAATCTTATAGCTCGGCTTCGGGGTGCGGCGGGAACTGTTGCCGCGCAGCCGCACGGAACTGGCAGCATCGGTGATATCCGCTTCGCCGGTCTCATCGCTGACGGATATCACGGCATACTGATAATCGTTGCCGATCTGCCCGCCGTTCCGGATAGAAATGACCGGCAAAGGCGTATCGGCTTCTGCGGTCACAGCGGGCACCGGCAGCGCGCCTGCCAGTGCGGCGGCGGAACACAGCGCGGTCAGGCGGGTGAAGAATCGTTTGCGGCGTATGCATTGCAGCAGCATTTGTACCATTCCTTTCCGGGTTGTTCATTCCAGTATAGCATATTTTTGGTGCGCTGTCAAACGGAGCACATAAAAAAGCTCCCCCGCCTTGTGAACCGGCGAGGGAGAAGTGTGTGGGTCCCGATGACCCGGCGAGAGAATGATGATGTCTTGTTCCTTACAGCGACATCTGCTCCCAGTAGGCATAGCCCCAGAGCTTCTTTGCCGCTGCGGCGAGCAGGTCGAGCTTGCCCTGCAGATGCGGGAATGCCGCGATCATTTCCCTTGTATTCTTGTATTTGTAGCCGAGGCAGGTGTCGCCGGAGCCGAAATGCCACGGCGTATCGAACATCGCCTCGATGAGGATCGCACTGTCCTCCATCCCGCTGACGATGCCGTAATCGCGGACAAAGCTGATCTCATCCGCGTCGATCGCGCCCTTGAATGCCGCGTCCTTCAGGTTCTGTTTGGCGTACTCCGTATGCTTAAAGTATTCCTCATAGTTTGCAGTGTATGTGAAGCCATTCGGGTTGTGCGCGTTCCACTTCGCATCGTAGATATCGATGCCGGCATCCTGCAGGACATAGTCCGCGCTGTGCCAGAGCTCGTGATGCAGTGGGGTGTTGTTGCCTCCAATCATGTCGATGCGGACCGCGACATTGTACCAGCCTTCGCTCTGCCATGTGATGCCGCCTGCCGCGATGCCGCCGCCCTGCTTGTTCGTGATATCGATCGGCACGAACACTCTGAGACCGTTCATGGCCGCGCCGCTGCGGGAGGTGCAGACATACTTTCTGAAAAAGTCCTTCGGATAGCGGTTCAGCTCTTTTTCGATCGCGAGCAGCTTATCGCGGTAGGCGTTCACGCCGTAGCCTTCCTCCTCGCAGGAGGTCAGAATAAAGTTGTTCGGGTAGCCGTCCGTGAAGATCTCATTGCCGATCAGAACATGCACGCCGGTATTCTTCAGAATGCGCTCCGTGATCTCGTGCAGCGGCTCCAGCTCTTTGCCGAGCGCCTTGGTACTGACGGAAGCCATGCTGAAGTCATAGAGCTTGTCAAAGCTGCAGGTGATATCAGCCTGTGTTGGGTCGATCAGGAACATGCGCGTTCTCGCAGACGAACCGCTGCTTTCACTGACCGCCGCCGCCCAGAGACCGCTGTCCTTCAGCATGCAGCACTGCACCGCAAAGGTATTTGCTTTGAGCGAGATCTCATTCTTTGCGCGTTTGCAGGTCTTCGTGTCAAAGAGCGTCAGGGACTTCGTGTTCCAGCTGTCCGAATCGACCGCCGCGATCAGCGCGGTGTCGGAATCCTGCGCGGTGAACAGGCTGTAAGCGCCTTCTGTGAGCTTGCATTCCGCCCGCAGACTGCCGCTGTGCAGATCGCTGATGACAGCGTTCGTGACGGAGCAGCCCTTCGCCTCGACATAAGCGGTCTTCGTGATGAGCATCGCACTGCCGGACACCGTGAGTTCGACCGGATAGGTCTGCGATTCCTCAATGCTCCAGATATCCTTCGTCTTGCCGGATTGCCGGGCATGGATCGTGTTTCCGGCCGCGCCGTATTCTTTATCAAAGATGATGCCGTCCGCGAAGCAGCAGAAGCCGACGTCGGAATAAGAAGAATTCGCCGCAGTGCGGAAGCTGCCGTCTCTGCTGAATGTATAGAGCGTATCTCTGGAATAGCCATAGACCGTGTCCGTCTTCTTTTCATACTGCGCAAACGCGTAGATCGATGTTTTGTAATTCACCGCCTGCGCCTTTCCGGTCGTCAGATCGTAATAGACAAGCTCCGTGCCCTCAAAAGTGTCATACTGGCCAAAATCGCGCTGGGTGATCAGTTCGTTCTGTTTGCTGACGCCGAGGAACTCCTCACAGTTATATTTCAGCTTGAACGAGGTGACGAGCCTGTCCGCAGCGGTGTCGATGACATAGGCGGTCATGCCGCCGCCGTCGTTGCTGCAGCCGACGACTGCTCTGCCGTTTCTGCCGTCCGTGACGGTGCAGAGATTGCCCTTTACAGAGAGCGCCGAGAGGTCGCGGATCAGCTGCTTCGTCTGCGTTTTCGGCGAAGTCGTCACGCTTTCGGAGGACTGTCCGCCATTTACGGCAGTGGTCACGGTCTGTGTGCCGGTCTGCCCGTTCTCCGCGGATGTACCGGGAACGGCTTCCGTCTGCTGTACGGAAGCGGCGGTGCCGTCGGCAGGATCAGCAGCGGTAACGGTATCCTCGGAGCCGGTCGCTGCTGCAGTCGTATCCGCGGCTTCGGAGCCGGTGCTTTCCGCGAGTGCGGCGGAATCGGTCAGGTCAGCCGTTGTGACGGAGCTGCTGTCCGCACAGCCTGTCAGAAGCAGCAGTGCCGCAGCCAAAATCGAAACTGTTTTTTTCATGGTATCATCTCTCGCTTTCTTTCTGATGTGCCGGATTCCGTTCCGGCCTTCAATACGATAGACAACATTTCCCGCCACGGGATTACATGAGAAAAAATAAAAATTCAGAATTCGGACAATTCTCTTTCCGCTCCGACGGTGCATCATTCCCCGCATCTTTTTTCAGCGCACCTGAAATCAAAGCGCATTGATTTCCTGACACAATATCCGCCGGAATGATATCATGACAATACTTGGGGGACGCCCTGCGATAGAGGGCGTCCCCTGAGCGGATCACAGCGCGATTCTGTATCTTTATCGACAAGCAGGAACGCCCGGCATTGCCGGGCGTTTCAGTGTTTCATTTTCCGTTTTATCTTTTCACGGACATAGAAGAGCGGGCGCTTCAGAAAGAGAAGATCGACCCATAACCGCACATAGAGCCGGTACGGAAGATAGCTGACATCATGCCATTTCCCTTTCCGGCAGTATTCCGTGACAATGCCTTTGATCTGCTCCGGCTTGACGTATTCAAGCTGCCAGCAGTTATCGCCGCAGATGATATATCTGTCGCTTCGGGCATGGATCACACGGTGGATCACGCCCTGCTCCTTCCCGCGCACATAGACCACGAGGTCATATCTTCTGGGTTTGTCAGTGAGCTTTTCGATCACAACGGCATCCTGACCGCCCCGGATCCTCGGCCGCATGCTGATGCCCAGTGAGCATGCAGCCCGGAAGGGGCTGCATTCATTGAAACAAAAAAGAATTCTACACGCTCAGTGTGTGCGGACCGGTGATCGGACTTCTGGATGTCATCGGCTTCATCAGGCATATTACGAGAAACAGCCGCAGAGACTGGCATTGCATCCTGCGAACGACCGGCTGCTGATGCTTCATGTAAATCCGCCTCCATCCGCATCGTTGTCGCGATCAGCAGCACCCACAAAAACAGCCCGCTGAACGGCTGCCGCATCGTACCGGCAGCCGTTCAGCGGGCAGCGTATGTTTATTCAGCTTTATACCATTGCCTCGTGAATCGTCATGTCTCCGATCTTAATTTCCTTGATGCCCTGTTCCTTCTTCTTATTGAAGTTGAATGAAAGCATGTAGCCTGTTTTAAGGCCAAAGCGTTCAAGATACAGACACATCTGCTTTTCGCCTTTTTCATGGTAAGCAGGGCCGTTCCAGATTTTCAGCTCGATAATGAACTGTTCGCCAAGATAGTCAACAATCACGTCAGTGCGAAGCTGATCCCGCGTCTGGGCTTCAATGTAGAAATTGCCGGTTCCGTTGATGATCGGTTTGAGATAGGTAAAGCATTTTCACCGGATGCAGTGCAGGAACGGTACATCGGAGCGTGAACAGAGAGAAACCGCCGTCTGCGAAAATTTGCAGGCGGCGGTGTATATTATGGATGTATGATGGCGATACCGAAAACACAACAGTATTTCCCGATTTTACGCCATTTGACTGCGGATCCGCTCCAGCACCTTCAAAAACCCCTCCGGCAGACGCTTTTTGCCTTTTGCAGCGATGGTCTCCGGTACGCCGTAGAACGCCTCGGCAATGCTGCCGGTGATGCAGGCGATGGTATCCGTGTCGCCGCCGAGTGAGACCGCATTGCGCACCGCGTCCTCGAAGTCCGTGCTTTCCAGAAACGCCGCAAATACAAGCGGCATCGTCACCTGACAGGTCTCGTCGTGGCGGTTTGTTTTGCGGAGCTCGGCACAGCTGCGCGAGAGGTCATAACCGAATTCGCGGACGATATAGCTTTTGATCTCAGCCTTGCTGCTGCCGGTTCTGGCAAGAAAAATCGCCGCTGCAGTTGATTCTGCGCCCTTGATGCCCTCCGGGTGATTGTGCGAGACCTCTGCCGTCAGCGCAGCCATATGCCGCGTGGTTTCGAGATCGTCATACAGCCATCCCGCCGCAGAAACACGCATTGCAGAGCCGTTGCCGTAGCTGCCGTAGGGCTTCGGGTCCTGCGCGTGTACCCAGCGAATGAACTTGGCTCCGTAACCCGCACGCGGATAGCGTCTGCCCCAGGACTGCATGGACCGTATCAGTTCCGCTTTGACCGTCTCGTCGTCCTGTCCCATGCTGTTCAGCAGCGCCTCCGCGACCGCGACCGTCATCACGGAGTCGTCCGTGAATCTGGATATCGGGCAGAACAGCGGAAAGATCTTGGTTTTTCTGCCTCTGTCAAACTCATAGGGCGCGCCGATCATATCACCTAATAATGCTCCGATCATATCGAAGACCTCCTTTCCTTTGATGATTCTATGATAGCACATTGCAAAAGAAAAGTGGTCGTTCGTCAGACGACAAATGACCGCTTCTGT
>JAEELE010000037.1 GCA_016288755.1 Oscillospiraceae bacterium | reverse complement strand
CTATCTGTTCACATCCGGCATCTCGTGGATGCAGTCCAGCGATATCGACGCCAACATCGCAAATAAGGAACGCTCCTACGACACACTGCAGGTCGGCAGCAACCGCGAGGGCTATGTTCTGATCGCAATCTACATCGCCATCCCGATTCTGATTGCCGCGATCGGCGTGGTGGTCTGGCTGAGGAGGAAGGACGCATGAAGCAGCTTCGCTGGATCATCATACTCGTCGCTGCGGCGATCGCGCTCACGGTCGTGTTCATCGTCGTCGACCGCAGCGCACAGGAGAAAAAGCACCAGTCCGAGGTCGGCAAGGCAAAGGTGCTGACAGCGATCGACAGCACCGCCGTCACGCGCATCACGCTCGACAACGAGGAGGGGCATTTCGCCTTTGACTGGGACACGACCAATGCAGTCTGGGAGGTCTCCAGCGCGGAGCGGTTCAAGGTCAACCAGACCGCGATCGCCGCGATCTGCAACTATGTGTGCGATCTCAAATCCGTCAAGACCGTTGCCTTCAACGCACAGGACAAGGAGCGCTACGGCTTTTCCGACCCGGTCACCGTCAGGGTGTTCACCAAGGAGACGGGAATGAGCGAGACGCCCTATGTGATCTATGTCGGCGACTGCACCCCGACCCGCGACGCCTACTACGCAATGGTCGGCACCGACCCCGATATCTACACGATCAACTACACCTCCGGCTCGGTGTTCTGCGTCGCAAAGGATACGCTCAAGGACAAGTTCATCTTCGACACCTACGGCATCAACGTCAGCTACTACCGGCAGGAGACCGAGGGCATGCTGCCGCTTGAGCTCAACCGCGACAAGTCCGGCGCATGGACCATGACGCTGCCCTCGGACTTCGAGGTCATGCGTGCCAATGCCGACAACCTGACCGAGATCATCGTCCGCGTCACGATGGAGCGGTTCATCGAGGAAAAGCCCGACGACCTTGCAAAATACGGGCTCGACAAGCCGTGGTCAAAGCTCTGGATCAGGGGCACGACCGGTACCGGCGAGGCGATGACGCAGGAGGTCTGGTTCGGCGACCCGATCAGCAATAAGGATGACGAAACGACCATATATGGCTATTTGCCGGAGCTGAAGCAGGTGTTCACGATCCTGAAGGCGAATGCCTCCTTTGCAAAGACCGACCCGACCAATTATATCTTCCCCTACTGCGTCGATGTCGACATTGCAGATCTGACAAAGCTCGAGATCGACATGGGAACGTATTACCCGATGCACGAAACACTGTCGCTCGACTACGAAAACGGGCAGTATGCACTCGGTGACAAAGATATTGACGCGCTGAACGACGAAAATATCCTGACGCTGTTCCAGAATTACTACCGCTCGATCTCGAATCTGGAGTTCACCGCGCTCGACCTCGAGGCAAAGCCCGACGGAGAAGCGGCGATGACGATCACCTACACCCGCACCGACGGCACGGCGCTTGTGCTCGGATTTGTGCCGACATCAGACAAAAACAATTTCTATCTGATGCAGGACGGCAGCTACACCGGCATGACGGTGCGCCTGAACAAATTCACGACCGGCGCCTCCGTCACCCCGAGCTATGAGTCGCTCATGGCAGCACTGAAATAACGCATCCGCCCGCCCCGTTCGGCAATGGAACAGGGCGGGCGGATTTTTGCCGGAAATCAGAAAGAACGGCGGATCAAAGCTGTGTGGGCTCCGGGCTGCCTTGACAATTTCGGCGCGATGTGGTATAATAGTTGAAATGGCAATGCGGAAAGGAGCGATTAGTTTGGCTTCAAGAGAACAACTCGCAGCAGTGTTTGCTGACACGATGAGCTGGATCAGCAGTGACCCGGCGCTTTCTGCTGCAGCTGCCGATTCCGCAGCCCGCACCGTTCTCCTGTCCGAGGGTGATTCCCCCGCAATGCCTGCTGAAACGCGCTTTTCCGGGACCGTCACGGAGATCACGCATGAGCGCAGCTTTGCGGCTGCACAGCGCCTCTGCGACGCATTTCCCGGCGCACGTATTGCCGTGCACAATTTTGCCTCCGCGACCCATCCGGGCGGCGGCGTCATCCGCGGCGCACGCGCGCAGGAGGAAGCACTCTGCCGCTGCTCCACGCTCTATCCCGCGCTCAGCACCGACAGCCTGATGCAGAATTACTATCTGTTCCATCAGAACCGGCACGATGCCCGCTATACAAACGCTGTCATCTATACGCCGGATGTCCGCATCATCAAGTCTGACACGGATCTGCCCGAACGCCTGCCGCAGACCGCGTGGCGCACAGTCGATATCCTCACCTGTGCCGCCCCGAATCTCGGCGCATGCAGCATTTCTGAAACAGAGCTGACCGCGCTGCACCGTGCACGCGCGGAGAAGCTGTTTTCCGTCGCTGCCGCACACGGCGCGGATATCCTCGTGCTCGGTGCCTTCGGCTGCGGCGCATTCCGCAATCCGGCTGAGCTGGTCGCAGGTGTTTACCGTGAGACCGTGCAGCGCTTTTCCGGCTGCTTCCGGCAGATCACCTTTGCGGTTTTCTGTCCGGGCTCCGACACCCGGAATTATGATGCCTTTTCCGGCGCATTCCATACATGAGATCAAAGGGCTGTCCTTCGTTTTTCACGGAGGGCAGCCCCTGTGCTGTATATGCGCGCACGCTATTCACAATTCACCCGTGTCAATGGCGGAGGGAGATTGTGCGGAATGTCAATTTTCAAAAAGCTCCTGCAAAGGGCTTGCAATCCCCGGCTGTTTTATGGTATAATATTTAGTTGAAGTGAGGTGTTTGCATTATGCCAAAGAGAAACGATATCCACAAAGTTCTGATCATTGGCTCCGGTCCGATCATCATCGGACAGGCATGCGAGTTCGACTATTCCGGCACGCAGGCGTGCAAGGCGCTGCGCAAGCTCGGCTATGAGATCGTGCTCGTCAACTCCAACCCCGCAACCATCATGACCGACCCGGGCGTCGCAGATGTCACCTACATCGAGCCGCTCAACGTCGAGCGTCTGACCGAGATCATCAAGAAGGAGCGCCCCGACGCGCTGCTGCCGAACCTCGGCGGGCAGTCCGGTCTGAACCTCTGCTCGGAGCTCGATAAGGCGGGCGTCCTCAGGGAGTACGGCGTCGAGGTCATCGGCGTGCAGGTCGACGCGATCGAGCGCGGTGAGGACCGGATCGAGTTCAAGCAGACGATGGAGTCCATCGGCGTCGAAATGGCGCGCTCCGAGGTCGCCTACTCGGTCGACGAGGCAGTCGCGATCGCGGAAAAGCTCGGCTATCCGGTCGTGCTGCGCCCCGCCTACACGATGGGCGGCGCCGGCGGCGGCATGGTCTACAACGTCGAGGAGCTCAAGATCGTCTGCGCAAGAGGCCTGCAGGCTTCGCTCGTCGGGCAGGTGCTCGTCGAGGAGTGCGTGACCGGCTGGGAGGAGCTCGAGCTCGAGGTTGTCCGCGACGCGAAAGGCAACATGATCACCGTGTGCTTCATCGAGAACATCGACCCGATGGGCGTGCACACCGGCGATTCCTTCTGCTCCGCACCGATGCTGACCATCTCCGAGGAGGTGCAGCAGCGCCTTCAGGAGCAGGCTTACCGCATCGTCGACAAGGTGCAGGTCATCGGCGGCTGCAACTGCCAGTTCGCACACGACCCGGTCTCCGACAGAATCATCGTCATCGAGATCAACCCGCGTACCTCCCGTTCCTCCGCGCTTGCCTCCAAGGCGACGGGCTTCCCGATTGCACTGTTCTCGGCAATGCTCGCCGCAGGGCTCACCCTCGACGAGATGGAGTGCGGCAAATACGGCACGCTCGACAAATACGTTCCCTCGGGCGACTATGTCGTCATCAAGTTCGCGCGCTGGGCATTTGAGAAGTTCAAGGGCGCCGAGGACAAGCTCGGCACGCAGATGCGTGCAGTCGGCGAGGTCATGAGCATCGGCAAGACCTACAAGGAGGCGTTCCAGAAGGCAATCCGCTCGCTGGAGACCGGCAGATACGGGCTTGGCTTTGCAAAGGATTTCCATGAGAAAACAAAGGATGAGCTGCTCTCCATGCTGGTCTACCCGACGAGCAACCGCCAGTTCATCATGTATGAGGCACTGCGCAGGGGCGCGACCGTCGATGAGCTCTACAAGCTGACCCGCATCAAGAAGTGGTTCATCGAGCAGATGCTCGAGCTTGTCGAGGAGGAGAACCTGCTGCTCGAAAGCAAGGGCAAGGTCCCGGCGGACGGCGTGCTGCGTCAGGCAAAGCTCGACGGCTTCTCTGACCGCTATCTTGCACAGATTCTGGAGGTTCCCGAGGCGGATATCCGCAATGCGCGCTATCAGGCAGGCATCCGCGAGGGCTGGGAGGGCGTGCATGTTTCCGGCACGAAGGACAGCGCCTACTACTATTCGTCCTACCACATCGAGAAGGATGAGAGCCCCTGCAACACCGACCGCCCGAAGATCATGATTCTCGGCGGCGGTCCGAACAGAATCGGTCAGGGCATCGAGTTTGACTACTGCTGTGTCCACGCGGCACTCGCGCTGAAGGACCTCGGCTTTGAGACGATCATCGTCAACTGCAACCCCGAAACCGTTTCGACCGACTACGATACCTCCGACAAGCTCTATTTCGAGCCGCTGACGCTCGAGGACGTGCTCCAGATCTACGAGAAGGAAAAGCCCGTCGGCGTCATCGCACAGTTCGGCGGTCAGACCCCGCTGAACCTCGCGGCAGACCTCAAGAAGAACGGCGTCAACATCCTCGGCACCTCGCCGGAAACGATCGACCTCGCAGAGGACAGAGATCACTTCCGCGCGATGATGGAGCGCCTCGGCATTCCGATGCCCGAATCGGGCATGGCTGTCACGGTTGACGATGCACTCGAGATCGCGAACCGCATCGGCTATCCGGTTATGGTGCGTCCGTCCTATGTGCTCGGCGGCAGAGGCATGGAGGTCGTCCACGACGACGACATGATGCGTGTCTACATGTCCGCGGCAGTCGGCGTGACACCCGACAGACCGATCCTGATCGACCGCTTCCTGCACCACGCAACCGAGTGTGAGGCGGATGCGATCTCCGACGGCACACACTGCTTTGTGCCGGCTGTCATGGAGCATATCGAGCTCGCAGGCGTGCACTCGGGCGACTCCGCCTGCGTGCTGCCGTCGCTCAACCTCAGCGACAAGCATGTCGAGACGATCAAGGAATACACCAAAAAGATCGCCGTCGAAATGGGCGTCTCCGGTCTGATGAACATGCAGTACGCGATCGAGGACGACACGGTCTATGTGCTCGAGGCAAACCCGCGCGCATCGAGAACCGTTCCGCTGGTCTCGAAGGTCTGCGCGATCAACATGGTGCGCATCGCGACCCAGATCATGACCGCAGAGCTGACCGGCAAGCCCTCCCCCGTTCCGGCGCTGCACGACCGCAAAATTCCGCATCACGGCGTCAAGGAGGCTGTGTTCCCGTTCAATATGTTCCCCGAGGTCGACCCGCTGCTCGGTCCGGAAATGCGCTCGACCGGCGAGGTGCTCGGCATCTCCCCGAACTTCGGCGAGGCATATTTCAAGGCGCAGGAGGCGACCCAGACCAGACTGCCCGTCGGCGGCACGGTGCTGATTTCCGTCTGCGATATGGACAAGCCCGAGCTGCTGCCGCTCGCAAAGAAATTCCACGAGATCGGCTTTAAGATCCTCGCGACCGGCAAGACCTACGAGATGATCGCAGGCGCAGGCATCCCCGCAGAGAAGATCAACAAGCTCTATGAGGGCAGACCGAACATCACCGACGCGATGACAAACGGCAAGATTGACCTGATCGTCAACACCCCTGCCGGCGCATCGTCCCGCCACGACGACAGCTATATCCGCAAGGCTGCGATCAAGTACCGCATCCCGTACATCACCACGATGGCGGCTGCAATGGCTTCTGCGGAGGGCATCCGCGCGGTCAAAGAGCAGGCAGGCGCGCTGAGCGTCAAGTCGCTGCAGGAATTCCACCGCGAGATCACCGATTAACCGAAATCAAGGGGGCAGCCCGTGAGACTGCTCCCTTTCCGGCTTTATTTATTTTCAACAGGAGGCACGCGATTATGGAAGCATACAAGGAAAAAATGTCACAGCAGCACTATGATGCGCTGCAAAAGGAGCTGGCATATCTCTCCGGCGTCCGCCGCAAGGAGGTCGCAGACGCCCTCGCAGAAGCGCGCTCGCACGGTGACCTTTCCGAAAACGCCGAATATGACGAGGCGAGAAACGAACAGTCAAGACTCGAGGAGGAGATCAGAAACCTCGAATACACCCTTGAGCACGCAGAGATCATTCAGAACCTCTCTGCCGACGAGGTCAGCACCGGATGCACGGTCGTGCTCAACCGCGCACCGTTCGGCAATCAGCCGCAGAAGGTCGAGACCCTGCGCATTGTCGGTCGTACCGAGGCAGACTACGATCAGCAGAAGATCGCTGACGACTCCCCCATCGGCAAGGCAGTGCTGGGCAAGCGCGTCGGCGAGACCTTTATCGTCGAGGCGCCGATCGGCATTATGACCTTCACCGTTCTGGAGATCATGACCGACGCAGACGAGCTCCCGGCTGAGGAGGAGAACGCATGAGCGAGCAGAATCAGCAGAATCAGCAGGCTGTGCAGGCAGAAGAGGATATCGACGCGCTTCGTCAGGTACGCCTCGAAAAGCTGCAGGAAATGCAGGCAAACGGCAATGACCCGTTCACCGTCACGAAATTCGACGTGACCGCGAGCACCGCACAGTGCCGCGAAATGTATGAGCATGCGGAGCAGGCGCTCCCCGAGACCGACGACGAGGAGGCAAAGAAAGCCGCCGTCGATGCGCTCAATGCGCAGTTCACCGTCACGGTCGCCGGCAGAATCATGAGCTGGCGCAAGATGGGCAAGGCAAACTTCCTCGATCTGCGCGACCGCACCGGGCGCATTCAGGTCTATGTCCGCATGAATGACATCGGTGAGGAGGCGTTCACCGCCTTCCGCAAAAACGGCGACATCGGCGATATCATGGGCGTGACCGGCACGCTCTTCCGCACCAGAACCGGCGAGCTCTCCGTCCACGCGACCGCGGTCACACTGCTGTCGAAGTCCCTGAAGCCGCTGCCCGAGAAGTGGCACGGGCTCACCGACCGCGACACGAGATACCGTCAGCGCTATGTCGACCTCATCATGAACGAGGATGTGCGCGATACGTTCATCAAGCGCAGCCAGATCATCGCGGAGATCCGCTCCTTCCTCAACGCGCAGGGCTTCCTCGAGGTCGAGACGCCGATGCTCGTCTCCAATGCGGGCGGTGCCGCTGCCAGACCCTTCGAGACGCATTACAACGCGCTCGACGAGGACGTCAAGCTCCGTATTTCGCTCGAGCTCTATCTCAAGCGCCTGATCGTCGGCGGTCTGGAGCGCGTCTATGAGATCGGCAGAGTGTTCCGCAATGAGGGCGTCGATACCCGCCACAACCCGGAATTCACGCTGATGGAGCTCTATCAGGCATACACCGACTATCACGGGATGATGGACCTGACCGAAGCGATGTTCCGCCATGTCGCGCAGACCGTCTGCGGCACGACGCTCGTCCCCTACGGCGAGCACATGATCGACCTCGGCAAGCCGTTCGCACGCATCACGATGATCGACGCGGTCAGACAGTATACCGGTGTCGACTTTGATCAGATTCCCGACACCGCAGCTGCAAAGAAAATCGCGGACGAAAAGGGCGTGCACTATGAGGACCGCCACGAAAAGGGCGATATCCTCAATCTGTTCTTCGAGGAATTTGTCGAGGAGCACCTGATCCAGCCGACCTTCGTGATGGATCACCCGGTCGAGATCTCGCCGCTGACAAAGCGCAAGCCCGACAAGCCCGATTATGTCGAGCGCTTCGAGCTGTTCATCACCGCGCGCGAAATGTGCAATGCCTACTCCGAGCTGAACGACCCGATTGACCAGCGCAAGCGCTTTGAGGCGCAGGAGGAGCTGATCAAACAGGGCGACGAGGAGGCAAACCACATCGACGAGGACTTCATGAATGCCCTCGAAATTGGCATGCCCCCGACCGGCGGCATCGGCTACGGCATCGACCGGCTGGTCATGCTGCTGACGAACAGCCAGTCCATCCGCGACGTGCTGCTCTTCCCGACGATGAAGTCGATCGACTGAACGCAAAAACAAAAACCTGAACTGCACACGCGGCGGTTCAGGTTTTTGTTTGCGGTGCGGAAAACTCGCCCCTCCTGCGCTGAAAGAGCTCGTAATACGCGCGGACATTCGGGAGCTCTGTCCATTTGCACGGCTTGATCTGCTCGCTGTCCATGTTGTAGATCAGCGCGCCCGTCATGGAGAGCACAAACGGCGAATGCGTCGCGATGACAAACTGACACCCGAAAAAGCGCGCCTGCTCCTCGAGAAATTGGATCAGCTCCAGCTGCGTTGCGGGCGAAAGGCTGTTTTCCGGCTCATCCAGCAGATAGAGCCCCTGCTCGATAATATGCGCCGAGAAAAACGCGATCGCGCTTTCGCCGTTGGAGTGCGTCCGGATATTGCTCCGGTTCAGATACTCGCGGATATACTGCGACCGCGAGCGCCGATTCGCAGCGATATGCTTTTTGAGCGCATCCAGATCGTCGATTGACTGCATCTGAAACCGTTCGCCGTGCTTATCGTTATATTCTTTTCTGACCGCATCCCGTTCTGCATCGACGCTGCGGTTGTGCCGCCGCTGCCGGAACATCTCGTCAAATACATCGTCGCTGGTGATGATCATTTTCCCGCGCAAGCCCTCATCGTCAAACATCCAGCTGCATTTCCGCAGATAATCGGCAAAAAACGGCGTCTGATTGTAGGGTGAGAGCCGGTCGAGCTCCAGACAGCCCGCGATGGCATTCAGTGCGGTCGATTTGCCGCTGCCGTTTTCGCCGTAAAGGATCGTGACCGGCGCAAATTCCAGCTCTGTGCGGTGTTCCCGGGCGATGATCCGAAACGGATAGTACGAATCGCAGACCGTCTCCCGCGGTCGAATGAAAAAGCTCCACTCATCATCGACAGTCGGAAACGAAAACGATTTCAGAAACATCGGCGCACCCCCCTTTGATCGCTGAGATCATTATCCCACAACGGCAGCACGATGT
>JAEELE010000036.1 GCA_016288755.1 Oscillospiraceae bacterium | reverse complement strand
GCCTCGACACCCTCGAAGAGCCCGCAGTTGATCTCGATTTCGCCGAGCTCGATGCGGTGCCCCATGTGCTTGATCTGGTAATCCTTGCGCGAGACGAACACAAGGTCGCCGTCAGCGTTGTAGTGCGCGATATCGCCCGTGCGGTAGATCAGCTCGGGGAAGCGCGTCTGCAGCGGGTTCTGCGTGAAGACCTCGGCGGTCTTGTCCGGCTGCCCGAAATAGCCCATCGTCAGGCAGGTGCCGCGGATGCAGATTTCGCCCGGTTCGCCGAATGCCGCCTCCCTGTTGTTCTCGTCGAGCAGGATGATGCCCGTATTGCGGAACGGCTTGCCGATCGGAATGGCGTCGGTGTCGGCAAATTCGCGGTCGACATGGTAAAAGCAGCTCATGCCGGTCGCCTCGGTCGGACCGTAGAGATTCGTGAATTTCGCGTCCGGGAGCACCTCTCTCCACAGCCGGAACTGCTTGACCGGGAAGACCTCGCTGCCGAATGCGACCGTGTGCAGCGTCTCCGGCTTCACCGTTTTGAAGGTGCCGGTCGCGGAGATCATCGTCAGCGCGGAAACGACCCAGCAGACCGTGTTGATGCGGTGCGCGTTGAGGTATTCGACCAGCTTGACCGGGAAGGAGAAGCAGCTCTTGGGCACGAGCCATGTGGTCGCGCCGAATTTCAGCGTCGGATAGAGCTCCTTTAAGCAGGCGTCGAAATAGAGCGGGGTCTGGTTGCCGAAGACCGTCTCCTGCGAAAAACCCAGCGTCTCCGAGAGATTTTCGATATAGTCGATCACCGAGCGGTGGCACGCCAGAATGCCCTTCGGCACGCCGGTAGAGCCCGAGGTGAACACAATATAGATCGGGTCGATGTCGAGCTGCTTTGCCCGCACTGCCGCAAGGGCTTTGTCATCTGGCTCGGTCTGCACAGTCCCGTCAAAGCGGTATGCCTTGCCGGTATAGCCGAACTGCGGGAGCATCGCCTCGGTGACGCCGTCGCAGATGACCGCACGCGGCTGAAGCTGCTGCATGATCATTTCGATGCGGAATGCGGGCATTTCGGCATCGAGCGGGACATAGTAGCAGCCCGCATAGACAACGCCGAAAAACGCATTGACCGCCGCCGGCGATTTCTCCATGAAGACGACGACCGGCTCGCCGTACAGCCCGTCTTTCAGCAGTGCCGTGCCGATCGCGCGGGCATTGCGGGAGAGCTGCGAGAAGGTGATCTGCATGCTGTCGTCGGCAAAGGCGACCTTATCGGGCAGGCGCGGTGCGGTCTGCTCGAGATATTCAAGGACATTGGTTTGCATGGGAAATATCGCATTCCTTTCGTCAGGCATTCGCCGCTGTGATCTCATCGAGCGTGCGCGGCGTGTAATTCATATACGGGAGCATGCAGCCGGCATTGTATGCCGCAAACGGGATTCCGGCAGCTCTGCACTGCTGTCCGTACTGCAAAAACAGCTGACCGTCGGGGTTTCCGTGCACATGCCCGTAGAGATGCACTGCCCCGTGAAACTGCCCGTTCCAGTGGGCGATCGGGTAATGGCTGAGCACGACCCGCCGTTCGCCGTCACGCAGCTCCAGATAATCCTGCACCGAGCAGAACTGCTCCCGGAGTGCGGCGTTCAGCTTGTCGTGATTGCCGCGGATCAGGTGGATTTTTCCGTTCAGGTGCCGCAAAAATTCGGCGCCCTTCTGCGGATTCCATGTGTAATCACCGAGCACATAGACGGTGTCCTTTGCGGTGACTGCGGCATTCCAGTTTTCGCGGATGCACGCTGCCATTTCGTCGGTATCGGCAAAGGGGCGCGCGTCGTAGCGCAGGACATTGTCGTGCCACAGATGCAGATCTGCCAGATAGAAGATCATGAGACCAGCTCCCTGCGCTTTGTCTCGTAGCCGCACGCGGTGACCGCCATTGCGGCGAGCACCTCCATCGCGTCGAGGAAGCCCGCGCCGATCTCGAGCGTCTGCTTGATGACCGAGAGCTCGGTGCACCCGAGAATGATGCACTCCGCGCCCTTCACGCGCATCGAGTGGGCGACCGCGTGAAACGCCTCCAGATCGACCGCTCTGCCGGATTTGACCTGATCGTAGATCATGCGCATGACTTCGTGCTGATTGGCTTCGTCGGGCGTGACCGGCGTGATGCCGGCATCTGAGAGCGCATGCTGGAAGAGCCCGACCTCGAGCGTGCCGTCGGTCGCCATGATGCCGACCTTGGTCATGCCGCGGGACCGCAGCAGCTCTGCACAGCCGGTGATCGGGTTGAGCAGCTCTGCGGAAAACGCCGCACGGAGCCTGTCATAGAAGCTGTGTGCGGTCATGCACGGGATCGCGAGCACCTGTGCGCCGAGCGATTCGAGCCGCAGCCCGGTCTCACGCATCGCCGGGAACGGGTCCTCCTGCGAGCGTCCGAGAAGAAATGCCGTGCGGTCAGGGGTTGAGGGGCGGCTCCAGAGGATCGCCTCGATATGCGCCTGATCGGTGTCAGCGGCGGTCATGGCAGTCAGAAGCTCCATGAACTGCGCCGATGCCATCGGTCCGAGACCGCCAATGATGCCGAGTGTTTTTTTCATCGCAGCCCCCTCTTACGGCGTCGCCGGGTAGAGGCTCTTGTCGCGGTTGAAGGGCTTGTCCGACTGCGTGGCGTTGTAGGCGTCGAGCTGCGCATCGGTCAGCATGAAGAAATCCGATCTGCCGACGCGCGGCGTGGTGTCGCAGTGATACCACGAGCCGTCGATCTTGACGAGATTCCAGAAGTGCTTGGACTCCTTGTCGGAGGAACAGACACGCGCGACCTGCATGTTCTCGAAGCCGCCGCAGTCATACATCAGCTTTGCGAAGGCGTAGTAGTTGCGGCAGTCGCCGTAATTGCGGTACATCGCGATTGCAGCGGCGGTGTGCCACGGCTTGATGTCCTTGTTGTCCTTGTACATCATGTGATCCTGCGCATAGCGGTAGAGCTTGCGCGCCTTCTTCGCCTCGGTGATCGTCGGGTCGTCGTGATCCCACAGGGTCGCGACGATCGCGTCGCCGATGCGGTAGACGTCCTCCTCGGTCAGCGTGTCGACCTCGTCGAGATTCGGCAGCACCGTGAGCGTCGCGGTCTTGGTGGTGATATTGCCGGCGCTGTCCTGTGCGGTGAATGTGATAGTATAATCACCGGCTGTTTTGATATCGAAGCCCTCGGGCTCGGTGACCAGCACCTGCAGCTCGCCGTCGGTCTCATCGACCGCCGTGACGCCGCGCAGATAGCTGACCGGCATCTTGACGAGCGTGCGCATATCGGCAACACCGGTGATCTCCGGCGCCTCGCCGTCACCCATCACGGTGTAGACCGCCTCATAGGTGTGGGAATTGCCCTGTGCGTCGGTCGCCAGAATGCTCGCGGTGCTCGTGCCCTCCTTCGAGGTGTCGGGCACGGTGTTGAAGCTGAAGGTCACCGGAGAGGCATCCTTGCAGGTAACGACAAAATCCTCCGGGGTGACCTCCTGATGCACGGAGAACTGTGCCGGAGAGCGCAGCTCCACGACCGGTGCGGTCGTGTCCTGCACGATCATCGTGAAGGGCAGTGCGGTGCCGTCCGCATTGACGACGCTGACCGGATAGCTGCCGACCGCACTGAAATCGGTGACCTGCTGCGAGAACGCCGCATCCTTGTATTCATCGCCGAGCAGCGAATAGGGCGTTGCCTCGGTGTCGCCGAGCTCGAGATACACGACCGGCTCGCGCGCCGAGAGGGTCGCATTTTCCGTGCGCACCGAGCCGTCCTCCATGCGCAGCAGCAGCGCGACGGTCTGGTCGCCCTCCTGTGCCCGCGGCAGAACTGCGTAGTCCGCGCCCTTGACCATGTATCTGGCGTTGTCGTTGAGGAAAGCGTCGGCGGGCGGAATCTCCGTCGTGCTCCACCAGCGCAGCCTGCTGACCGCATAATCCGGTCCGGATGCGGAGGCAGCGGTCTGCTCCTTTCGCGCTCCGATCACCTGAAGAAGAATCAGAACGAGCACGGCGATGATCACCATTGCAGACAGAAAATACGCGATCGTCAGAATCACTTTGCTCGTATTGCCCTGTTTCATTTGGTTTGCCTTCTTTCTGTTGATTCAAAACCGGAGCTTTTCCGCTCCTGACGTGCATTTCGTCGCAGTCGTACATTCTATTATACCGCGTTCGGCGTGCAATGTCAAGATTTTTCGGGAGATTGCGAAAAAAAGCCGCCGCTCTGCCCGAATTTTTGAGTGCGGGCATACAAGAATCGTGCAACTTCACAATGCCGCATCGCGCAGCCCGTTCGGATTTGACATTTCGGTGCGGTTATGGTATCATAATAGCAGAAAACCAAAGGGGGACAAAATGCATGGAAGATAGCATTACTGTCAGGATTTACAACAGCAGCCCGCTGAACACCGGCTTAGTGATCGCGTTCAGTGTGGTATTCCTGGTTGGGATGGACGCGCTGACGCGCGATTTCACGACGAGCGGGCTGATCATCTGGCTGCTGCTCTGGGTGCCGCTCCTGATTCTTCTCATTCTGGCAAGCAAGCGCCAGACGGTCATCCGCTGCGATGAGAACCGCCTGACCTGGCGGCATCTGTGGAAGACGCACACCGTGGAGCTCTATGAGATCAAGGCAATGCGCTGCGAGCCGTACGAGATGCGTTCGCGCTACAGTTCACACCTGCGAATCGCGCTGATCATCGAGCTTGACAGCAGCATCGGCATTGAACCGGACACGGTTAAGTTCGACGTCGCCGTGAAGGCTTCGGCGCTGCTCGACGAAAAGCTCGGCGGCAAGAAGACGGACATCCCGCTCGTGCAGCTGTATCAGTTTCTGCGGGCGCATGTGCCGGAGTCGGAATAATCGGAGGTGAGCGCATGCGTCAGACCTTCACGGCAAGGGCACTCCGCGAAATCCGCACGCAGGGGGCGGCAGTCGGCATCGTGACGGCGCTGATCGCTGCCGTCACCGCCGCTGCCTATCTGCACATCGGGACAAAGCGCGAGACGCTCACGCTGCCCGATCTGCTGCTGATCCCGCCGGTGCATGAGGCATCGCAGCCCGACGGCACCGAAGCGCTTCGCACTGCCGAAGCCGGTATGCAGTCCGGGGATTACGCCGCCGCGGAGCATGCCTATCTCGAGGCGCGGGCGCTGCTCTCTCCCGACAGCGCAGCGGATATTCTGAGCGCCGCGGAGATCGACCGGCGTCTGGCGGAGCTCTGCTTTCTGACCGACCGCCGCACGGATGCCGATGCCCTGCTCGACCGTGCCGCCGAGGGCTTTGCGGCAGCGCCCGATTCCGCAGCGCTCACAAGAGGGCAGCGGGCACTGTATGACCTGCTGGGCGGCGAGGAGGAATCCGGGCTCAGCGCGCTGAAGGCGGCACTGACGGACGTCGCCGCACATGCGGAATCCCCTGCTGACCGGCTCGACGCATGCGGCATGCTCGCGGACGGCTTTGCGGCAGCGGGGCAGCCTGCCGACGCGGTGAAATACGCAAATCTGCTCGTTGCCGCCGCACAGACCGCAGCCCCCGACGCCGTGCCCGAATATCAGAGCCGTCTGGCGGAGCTGCTGCTGCAAAACCGCGAATATCCCGAGGCAGAGCGCATCTGCCGCGCGGCACTGGCGCACACCGACAGTGAAGCGATCAGGATGACGCTGAACAGGACGCTCGGTCTTTCCTGTGCGCATCAGCAGCATGCGGAGGACGCCGAAGCGGCACTTGCGGAGCTGGAGCCGCTTTCGGATCCTGTCGGCTTTCTGCGCGTCAAGGCGGAGTGTGCATTGCTCTGCGGCGACGTGAGATCCGCGGAGGAAACTGCAAATGCCGCCGCAGAAGCCGCACCGGAAGCCGACCGTGCGGACATTGCGTTCTGGCGCGGCGGCATCTGCGAGGCTGCGGGGAATCCCCTCGCGGCAAAGGAGGTCTACATCCGCGCGGGGACGCTGCGCACAGCGGATTCCGCCGTCACCGCTTCTGAGATCGACCGCGCGCTCTGCCGCGTCTGCACGGCGCTGCATCTCAGCGAAGAGGCGGTCACCTACGGACAGTCGGCGCTCGCGGGCTGTGACCGGTCGTCGCGGCAGGCAATTCCCGTGCTCGCCGATCTGGCACTTGCCTGCATCCTGAACTACGAGCCGGAAGACGCCGCCGCATACGCAGAGGAGGCACTGGCGCTCGCCGACCGGCAGACGCGCCCGCACGCGGAATCGGCAGCCGCGCCGCTTGCGATGGGGCGCATCTGCACGCTGCTGCACCGCGACGCTGAGGCGATCTCCCATCTTGAACGTGCGCGCACGGAAATGCTGCAATTCTGCGGAGCAGCGTCGCCCGAGACGGTTCTGGCGCTGCGCTGGCTTGCAGAGGCGTATTACGCCGCGGCAGAATACAAAAAATCCCTCGCCGCCTTTCGGGAGGCTGTCTCCGCCGCAGACGCCTGCTTCGTCCCCGCGGAAACGCGGAATGCCCTGCAGGCAGGTCTCGCCGATGCGCAGGCGGCAGTTGACCGCGGCGCCTCCGATATCCCGCCCGCCTACTGATCGCTGAGAGAAGGAGAACCGACATGAACAATATCGCACTTGCGAAAGAAGCCATCCGCATCACCGCAGAAAAGCGCTATCAGCTGAACGGCACGGAAATCCTGCTGCCGGATGCCGATTATACCGCAGTCAAGGTCATCTCGCCGGAACAGGGCGCCGGACTGTTCGGAGAAACGCTGCCGCCGAAGCCCGCACACGGCGGCTGCACCGTCCGCGTGACCGCAGAGGATTCCTTTGAGGCGGCGGCACGTCTGCCCGATGCGATGGTCCTGAATTTTGCCAATGCGCACAAGCCCGGCGGCGGCTTTCTGCTCGGCGCCAATGCGCAGGAGGAGTCGCTCTGCCGGTGCAGCACGCTCTATGCTTCGATCAGCTCCCAAGCCGCTGCGGAGATGTACCGCAGCAACAACCTGCACCCGCGCCCGCTCGAATCGGATTATATGCTGTATTCGCCGCAGGTATGCGTTTTTCGCAAAAACACCGGCGAGCTGCTTGCGCAGCCGTTCAGCGTATCGGTCTACACGGCAGCCGCCCCGAACCGCAACGGGCTCGCGCTGGTGGCTTCACAGGAAAAGATCGGCGAGGCGATGCTGCGGCGCATCCGCATCATGCTGCGGGTCGCGGCTTTTCACGGCAAACGCAGTCTGGTGCTCGGTGCATGGGGCTGCGGGGCATTCCGCAATTCGCCGCAGCTGGTCGCGGGGTATTTCCGCACGGCGCTGATCGACGAGGGCATGCAGGATTATTTCGGGCAGGTGTGCTTTGCGGTCTACGGCAAGCCCGACAGCAAAAACTACCGCGCCTTCGCCGAGACCTTCCCCGAATGAATGAAACGGACTCCCGGGATCGTCGGGAGTCCGTTCAGCTTGTCGAAAAAGTATATTTCATGTGCCTGCGGCACATTTTGCGGGGACTCTGTCCCCGCACCCCTGCCAAAGGGGTACTACCCCTTTGGAATCCCATTATATGTGATTTTGACGCT
>JAEELE010000035.1 GCA_016288755.1 Oscillospiraceae bacterium | reverse complement strand
GCTGTCCGATGATGAGCAGGAGGTTAAGCTGCGGCAGTACGCTGATCTGCTGAACGGCTTTGACAGTACCGTTTCCGTTCAGCTTTCGATGGTGAATCTCCCGATGAGCCGTGAAGAATTTGACCGAAAACTGGTGCTGAACCCCCGCGGAGACGGTCACGACAACCGGCGGCAGGAGTTTAACCGTGTCATCCGGGACAAGGTCACAGAAGGGCAAAAGGGTCTGCAATGCCGGAGAATCATTACTGTGACGGTCTGTGCGATTGACTTTGAAACAGCCAACACGCGACTGTATAACTTCGAGCAGCGGCTGAATCGGAGTCTTGCCCTGCTCGGCACAAAGGCAATTCCGCTGACCGCGAATGACCGTGTGCGCCTCATGACAGATATTCTCTGCGGCGTAGATAAACCGATTGAGCCGCTTTCCCGGTCAGAGCTGAATCGACAGGCGGAAAAACTGGTTTGCTGCCCGGACAGCTTCGAGTTTCAGAAAGACTGGTTTCTGATCGGCGACAAATATGCCCGCTGTGTGTATATCAAGCGGCTCGGCTCGGAGGTGTCAGACAGCCTGTACCGCGAACTGCTGGAGCTGAATTTGCAGGCAGTGATAACCGAAAACATCGACTTTGTCGATCAGGCGGAGGCGCTGCGGCTTGTGCAGCGCAAGCTGACGGACATGAAGCAGGAGGAAATCACCAAAAGGCGGAAAGCTGCCGAAGCGGCAAAGGGCGCGCTTGTAGACCCGATTGAAGGCACGGCTCTGGAAACGGATAAGCTCGAAGCAAAGGCATATCTGGAGAAGCTGCAGGGGCAGAATGTAAAGATGACCCGCGTGCAGTTTGTATTCCTGATTCTGGCAGACAGTATGCAGGAACTAAAGGCGGCAACGGATAAGGTGCAGACCATTCTGCGCGGCAGACAGATTGAAATGTCTACGGCACCGTGGCGGCAGGAGCAGGCTTTTGATTCCTGTCTGCCAATCGGCAATTCCTGCGGCATTGACCGCGAACAGAATATTCAGGTGCGCCGGACGCTGGATACAGACAGCACGGCGATTTTTATGCCGTTCAATGCCCGCGAGCTGCTGCATGAGGGCGGCATTTACTTCGGGCAGAACAAGCTGTCCCGTTCTATTATCCTGTTTGACCGCAGTCGGCTGAACAACCCGAACACCTTTATTTTCGGTATGCCGGGCAGCGGAAAGTCTATGCTCGCAAAGCTGATGATTCTCTACATCTATCTCTCGCAGAATGACGAGATTCTCATCGTCGATCCGGAGCGCGAATACTCTGCTCTTGTTGAACTGCTCGGCGGCGAGGTCATCTATATGTCCGAAAACAGCGGCACGCACATCAATCCGCTTGACCTGACCGAGAATCCGGACAGTAACGATAAGGAGTACAATCCCGTCAAGGCAAAGCTCGATTTTCTGCTTTCCTTTTTCAGCGCGATTATGGGTGATGCGGAAATTACGCCTATCCAGAAAACGATCATCGACAGCGTGATGCACAAAACCTATGAGCATCACAAGAAGCCGACACTGCGGGAATACTACGACGAATTGCAGAAATATGAGCAGAACGCCACAGAGGAAATGCGCTCTGCCGCGGCATTTCTCCGGCAGACCTTGCATCTGTATGTTCACGGCAGCATGAATGTCTTTTCGCATGAGACGAATGTCAATATCCAGAAGCGCATCGTTGCATACGACATCAAGGAGCTCGGCAAGAATATGCAGACGCTTTCTATGATGATCGTGCTGGAAAACATCTGGGACCGTGTTGCAAAAAATCGCGCCCGTGGCATCCGCACGCACATCATGATCGACGAAATGTATTTGCTGTTTAAGAGTGAGCAGTCCGCAAACTTCTTCTATGAGCTGTATAAACGCGCCCGAAAATGGGGCGGCGTTCCCTGCGGAATCACGCAAAATGTGGACGATTTGCTGCGCTCGGAGCTGGCGCGGACGATGATCTCCAATACGCAGTTTGTCGTGATGCTGGCGCAGAATGAAACTGACCGCGAGCAGCTTGCAAATCTGCTGCATATTCCGAAGGAAACAATGGACACCTACCTGAACGGCGTCGGCGCGGGTAACGGTCTGATCTATGCCGGCGATTACGGTGTCATTCCGTTTGACAACAGCTTTCCGGCAGATACGGATATTTACAGGATTATTACCACGAAATTCGGCGAAGTGCAGAAATGAGGCGATGAATCATGGCAGACAGAAAGCGGGATTCTCCGAAAAGCATCAAGGAATTGGAGGATGCGCTGCGGGAGCTGACCGAACAGGAAGATGCACTCGGTCAGGAGATTGAGAATCTGGACGCGAAACTCATACAGCTTGAAAAGGATTTGTCAAATGTATGGATTGAAGCGGGTAATCCGGACTGTTCAATGGAACATCAGACGGAGCTTCTCTTGGAGAAGAATGTGCTTGAAGGACTTCGTGCGGAGACCAATGAACAGCGCGAGAAGCTGTTTGAGGATAAGCAGAAGATCGGAGAGAAACGCAAGGAAATCACAAAGGAACTGGACAGTCTGCGGGGCAATCTGGAAAAGCGTGACAGTTCGGGTTCCCGTGTTGGTCGCCTGATTGCCGCGCCGGGAAAGGCTGTGGTTTCGACAACCACGCGCGCCGTAAAAGGCGTGCTCCGAAAGGCAAACCCTCTGGACAAACAGATTAACCGGAGCGACACCGCCGACCACGGTGCTGAAAGTATGCGCCTTGCATACGGCACGGCAAGGAAAACCGTTCATACCGCAAATGCTGCCGGACGGTCTGTGAAATCTGCGGCATCGGTGGTACGGAATGTACCGAAAGCGGTCAAGCGCACGGCGCAGGCAGTCGGAAATGTCTTTGTTCATGTAGTGGCTGTCCTGATCTCCCCTGTCACTTGGGTGATTCTGGCAATCGGGCTGGTGCTGTATCTGCTCATGTCGCTGCTGATTATTCTGACAGCGGTCGCTGGACAGGACAACAACGCACAGCAGCAGGCATACGCGACACCGGTCGCGCTCGGTGAGGATATACCGGCTGAAATCGCAGAAGCAAAGGGTTTGTTTGAAACGGCGGTGAATGCGAAAAAAAGTGAGTTTACCGACAAGATTGATGCGCTCATCTTCAATACGGCAGATATGCCAAACAACGATACAGTTTATCTGGTGCGGAATGAGCCGCCTGCGGAATACCAGACCTCGCTTGCAACCGATGCGCGGAAAACGCAGCTCAAAAACGCTTGGGAGCTTGTTGTTTCGGAAGCGGACAGCATCGCAATCGCCTATGTGTATCTGGAACGGCAGGAAAACGAAGCGCACGGCTCGCAGGGCGTGCTGTACCCGATCAGCTATTCACAAGATGTATTTGACCTGATTGTAGCGGATATGGTAACGGTCACGGAAACGGAGTTTCTGAATCAGGAATGTCCGGATGCAAATTGCTCGGTGCATTACCGGGAAACCGCCAATCCTGCTTACGCGACGGCGCAGCAGGCGTATACCGATGCAGTTACGCTGCGCGATGACTGGAATACGAATGTTGTTCCGCGGAGCGATGCGTATCTCTCCGCGCTTGTCAATTACCGGAACACACCCGCTGCCGGTCAGCCCTACGCATGGCAGGCGGTAGAAAACGCTTATGCGGCATTTACGCAAGCGGTCAATAACTGGTCGAGCGTGTTCGGTGTCTGGGGGCTGACGATTGATGAAAGTCTTGATGCGACAATGCAGACACGGCTGAACAGTGAAGTCGCGGCGGCGGAGAACATGCGAAACAATACGCCGCAAACAATCCGGACACCGTATTACACCTGCGATCATCTGCATACGCTGTATTCATTCGGACTCAATTTCTATACAGCCGAGCAGGTCATACAGGTGCTCAATTTCACGGAGGACGAAAAGCAGTGGGCTGCGCTGACAGCAGCGAGCATTCAGCAATACCTGATACCGGAAGGAGGATAAAGATGTTTGCGGGACACAAGAAACGTGCCGAAAGGGTACGCGGGTACTTCGCAGGGAATGAGGCGATCGCGCTGATTACCGTATTGTTTGCTATCGCCGTGCTCGTGAATCTGGTGTCGCAGTATCAGACACAGGAGCAGACCGACACTGAGCCGGAAACTGTGCAGGCCGAAGAACACTGGCGGTTTTATCCGGTTGATCTGGTCGTATTGGGCGCGGGCGGCGGGCTGTGCACGGCCATGATGCTGCGCGAAAAGCGGCGGGCGAAGGAGGATTTGAATTGAAGTATTTTTGCAGGGTGCGGCTGGAATCCGGCAAGGACAGCGAAACAACACTGTTCCTGATTCTCGATTCCGCAGACGGTGAAGTGCCGCAGCCGGACAAGCGCCTGATCTCAGAGAGCCGCGAATACCGGCTGTTCACAGCTGACAGGCACGCAAAACTGGTAGTTGCGGAGTATTCTGTTTACAGCACCGAGCAGGACATAACGGCGAATCTGGAAAATGAGCGGTTTGAGCGCATGATCGAAAGCGGCGAGGCAGAGATCGTCAGTACCGGAGAGATGCAGATTGCCCGCAATGATAAGCCTGGTAAATCCGGCAAGGTGATTCGCAGGCGCGGCATTCCGAAGTGGCTGATACCGGCAATTCTCGGCGGTGCGGTGGCGTTCTCCATGTTCACTTTTGCAGCAGGCAGGCATTTCGGGCGCAATACCGCTGTGACCGAGATGCAGCCTGAATCGGTCAATGTTGCGGAGGACGGACTGATTATCCCGAAGCAGGATGCCGTGCCGGAGAATGCCGAGCAGATCACTGTTACGATAGACCGCAGCTATTCTGCTGTGCCGCTGGAGGATTTGCAGCTGAAAGGGGCGGTCAGCAGGGGCAAAGCAAATATCCTGCTGCCGGAGTTTGACAAAGAAGACTTCTTCACCCATGTACCCGGCTATTCGTGGGGCTTCACCTCCGATCCGAACGGGAAGAAGATCGAGTATTACGGCGGGCAGGCGTATGACTTTACCGAAGATACGAAGCTCTATCGCGTGTTGGTGAAATACGGAGGCGGCAGCGGAACAAAAGATGATCCGTACCGCATTGACTATTTCGATCAGATGGAGCTGATGAGTGAGGAAAAGGCGCGGGGATATTTCAAGCAGACTGCGGATATTTCTTTTCCGGTCTGGGCTTCACATACCCCGATTCGCACGGTCAATGAACTGAAAGCAGACCCGGAATCCGAGTATTTTGAATATGACGGCGGCGGTTTTCTGATTGAGAATCTGGACGCGCCGCTGTTTGAAACGGTATCAGGCGCGGTGATTCGAAATGTGAATATCCGCAATTCAGCGATTACATCGGAAGAGTACAAGGATTACGGCTTTCTGGTCTGTACCGCGTTCAATTACCATTATCTCGCGGAGGACGGGCAGATTTACGAAACCGGCGAGACTGTCATTCAGCATTGTTCGGTGTCGCATTCCTCTGTCACGGTGAAGCTGCCGGAGCCGGAAACAGAAGATGAGCAGGCAGTCACGACTATGGAGGTGGTGCCGCCGGATGTGATCGAGTATGACGAGGACGGCAACATCATCGAGCCGGACGATGAGCCTGTCGAGCCGACCAAGCACGCGGAGCATTGCATCGGTGCGATCACCGGCATCGGCGGAAAGATTGACGGGTGCTATGTGACAGACTTCGGCATTTTCAATGATCTGCCGGACTATTATCTCTATTGCGGCGGTATCTCCGGCAAGCCTGCGGCGGTGACGGATTCTGCGGTCTACTATTATTCCGCGCAGGGCAATATCTTCAACGCTGGCGGAATTGTCGGTTCAGCGTCGGGCGCAAGAGCCTACGATGCGAAAGGGCGCGAGCTGCCGAATTGCTACGGCGGCAGCATACAGGGGTGCCTTGCGCGGAGCATCATTCTGAAAACCGAGACGGCTGCGGGCGGCATTGCGGCAGAGGGAACGACCGATGCCGAAGGTGCGCTGATCTCTAACTGCTATTGTAATGAGCTGGATTTTTCCTGCGGTGAGTTCAAGGATGCGGAGCGTGTGGAGTGCATCAAAGCCGGTACGGTCGGCGGTATCATTGCTACGGACGGCAGCGGAAAACACGGTCATCTTATTACAAATTCCGTGTCCCATGCGGATTTCATGGTGATCGGGCAGAAAATAAGATCGTCTTTTGATGATACAGTGCGGCAGGCTCCTGGCTATGCTTACTATCAGGAGAATATTCTGACGGTGCTGAATCGAAATACTGTCAATCCCCTAAATCCGAAAGAAATCTACACCGGCACATTCATGTTCGGGGAGGACGGCGTGTTCGGCGATGAACAGGGAGACCTTGCATATCCGGAGAAAATCGCGGATTTGATTTCAAAAACGATTGTGGAGGATACCAATGAATGAAGCAGAGAAGAAAAATGAAGTTATCGAGGGCGCGAAACTTTCAAACGGTGCTCTGGTTGAAGCCGAAGCGCGCAAATATACCCTTCGTACCGCGCGGCAGGCGATTCAGCGCAAGGAAGCGGCAATTCAGAAGCGGCAGGAAAGGATAACCGCCCTGCAGCTGGAGAATCAG
>JAEELE010000034.1 GCA_016288755.1 Oscillospiraceae bacterium | reverse complement strand
TCAGGTGATTCATTGCGGTATTGAAGTCGGTCTGCTGTGCCTGTATCGCCGCAACGCGCTCCTTTACCGCGTCCACGCGCATTTCCTGTGCCTTTTCCACCAGACTTTCCGCGGTATCTCTGGAAACGCCCATGCCCGCGATCTTTTCCGCCGCTTCCTGCCGGTCTGCCGTGGACAGCGTGACCGCCGCTTTTCCGTAGGCGACCGTCATGGAGTCCTGCCGCACTTCCTCGATCCGCACCACGGTCTCCGGGCTCTGTGCCTCCGCTTTCTGATAGACCTCCTTTGCCATCGCTTTCGCGTCAGCCTCACTCATGCCTGCGTCCATATACATCGCTGTCAGGAAATGCAGCGTATACTTCTTGTCTGAAAGGGAAAAGTCAAGGTTTTCCGTTTTCTCATACGGCAGAGATTCGCCGTCCGGCATCAGCTCCGTTGACCGGAAGGTCGTTTTGACCGTGAATGTGTCCATGCCGGTGCGCTTGATGCTGTTCTCGACGGAATCCAGCGGTTTCTGCTGTGTGACATACTCTGTGCCGCTCGGACCGGTGTGCCTGATCTCGGTCAGCTTTTCGGGCGGGAAATCGTCGAGCTGAAAACTGCGGTCGGCGGAGAGCAGCCTGTCGTCCTGCCGCGCAAAGTAGTCTGCCACGCGGTCGGCTTTCTGCACCAGTGCGTCGAGCGTTTTGCGGTCGGTGATGCCGAGCTGTGCGGTCAGCGCCGCCCGCATGGCTTTGCGCGACATTTTCTGCGGCTCCAGAATCGCAAATCTGCCGTCCTGATTGCGGAATACCACACGCGGCTTTGTGTCCTTCTTCGGCTGGAGATACCAGCAGCTAAACGGCTTTGCGTAGATGCTCTCGCCCTCCAGCGTGACATTTGCCTTGATACGCGAAAACTCCTGCTGTGCGCTGCCGCTGAAAAACCGCTGCTTTTCCTTGCCTTTCAGCGCTTCCTCGCCGAATTTCGCCGCGGCAAGGTCTGCCTTGACCGCATCATAACCGAACTGCGCCTGAATCTGCCGGGAGAGCGCTGCCTTGTCCGGTATCTGATCGAATGAGATCTCTCTGCCGGAATGCAGGTCTTTGAGGGTGTAGAAGCCGTCCTCGTCGCGGTCAAAGGAGAACTGCTTCTCCAGCTCCTTGCATTTTGCCACAAATTCCTCGCGGACGATCCGCACCGCATCGGCGTGCTTCACATCGTGCAGGCAGAGCATATCGCCGCCCTTTGTCTCGACGAAAACAGCGGGGAGATCGTGGGCTTTCAGCATCGCGGTCAGGTGCGGGATTTCCCACGGCTGCACCTTGAAATTGCCGAGTGTTTCGGGCTTCTCCGCGATCTTCTCACGGATACACTCGGTACAGATCTGCTTGAAGATCGGCAGATCGCCGCTGCGGACATTGGCATAGAGGTTATTTTTGCCTTTTGTATTGGAAAACGCGACCGGAATGCCGTATTTCTTCGCGGCACGGGCGATTGCCCGGCGGTCCTCCTGCGAGATGCCGTGCTGTGACATGGACAGCGATTCGCCGGTCTTGCGGGCATTCTCGGCAAGGTCTTTCAAGGATACCTCGCCGGGCTTGATGCCGGTCAGGTTCGTTGCGGTCACATCGGGCGGCTTGGACTTTTCAGCTCCGCTGCCGCGACCGCCTGCATTTGCCGCCTTGATCTGTGCTTTTGCTCTGGCGCGGTCATGCTCCATTCCGAGCAGCTCGCGGAACAGCCTGCCGACCGAATCCAGCACCGACTTGAAAGCGGAAAGCGCCGCTTCTGCTGCCTTTTCCGATACCTGCATCGAGACTGCGGTCACATCTTCGCTCATGTTCATTGTGTTTCACCTCCATATAGAGACAAAAAGAGCCCGATATTATAGATCGTTGTCAGCATCATAATATCGGGCTTGATTCTTTATTCAGTTTTTGTAGGGTATCCGGAAGTAGTCCAGATATGCTTTGAAATGGTCCTGTGCAGTCAGAACGGTATCGGTCAGCCAGCCGCGCTCCTGCTGCCAGTTTTGCAGACCGCGGTAATAATACATTTTCATATCGTCTGTGATGATGAACGGCACAATTCCGTGCTTCAGGCATTCTTTCAGCATGATGAGCCTGCCGACTCTGCCGTTGCCGTCCTGAAACGGGTGAATCCGCTCAAATTCCACATGGAACGCGAGGATATCTTCGAGCGTGACGGTTTTCAGTGCCGTGTATCTGTCAAGCAGCTCTTTCATGCGTTCAGATACCTGTTCCGGCGGTGTCGTTTCCTGACCGCCGACCTCATTCGGCAGGCGCTTATAGCTGCCGACCGCAAACCAGTCCTTCCGGCTGTCAGCCGTGCCGCTTTTCAGGATTTTGTGCAGTTCCTTGATATAGGTTTCTGTTAGTGTATGGGTGGCATTGGCGATTACATAGTCGATGCAGCGGAAGTGATTGACCGTCTCGATAATGTCATCGACATTGACGGACTCTTGTTCCAGACCGATCGTGTTTGTCTCAAAAATATACCGTGTCTGGTCATGCGTCAGCTTGCTGCCCTCAATGTGATTGGAGTTGTAGGTCAGCTCGATCTGCACCTTATGATAGATGCCGCCCTTTCGGTTGTTCCGCATCTCATCGCGCAGAATCTCCAACAATGGCAGCGGCTGCTTCGGACGCCTGCCCGGCTTCTCGGCGTTTGCCGGTATATACCATGTTTTGCCGATTAGCACAGCACCGGCAATTCTGCCTTCCGCGCAATAGTTTCGGACAGAACGCTCGGAAACGCCCCATTTTGCTGCAATTTCGGCACATTTCAGCATCTCCATACGACCACCTCCTGCCTATATGATACCATATTATCGGCAAAAAGTCAATGGATTATACTCGTCGATTTTTGCCGGTAGCGGCGCATCAGAAGTTGATCTTGTCGATCTCGGACTGCATCAGCTTTTCGATCTCGGTGACGGTGTGCTCCTGATAGGACACCTCGCCTCTGCGGTAGGCGATCAGCGGGGCGCAGTCCTCATCGACCATCACACCGCAGACCTGCGGGAGCATATCCTCGGTGAGCTGGAACACGCTCTCGTCCATAGGCGCATTGTCGTCCATGTTGTCCGGCTCGTACACGCCGGGAATCTCGTAGGGGTTGAAGTCCGGGCAAGTGTTGATGTAGCGGATCAGGCTGTTCGCCTCAACGAAATACTTGCCGTTCTCATCCTTGAGCACGAAGAACGGGCGGCGGCTGCAAAAGGCGCGCTGGCAGATCTTGTTCATGAACGGCAGGCTGTAGCCGAGCATATTGGCGGCTGCAAACATCGAGTAGAGCTTCAGAGTCAGGGTAATCTGTTCCATATTCGTTATCCTCCTGTTTCTTCGGGCGGCTCACGGTCGGAGCCGGTTTCGGGTTTCTGCCTGCTCACAGGGCAGGCGGCTGACGGTTGAACATAAGTCTACATCGGCATCACCTCCGGCGACAGGACAAAGAAAAAGCCCGGTTTTTCATGGTCGAAAAATCGGGCGGATAAAGGAATATTCAGTTGTAGGAAAGGGCGACATATTCGTCATTTTTAACAACACACGAATATCGGTTTGGTCTTTGGGAACCGGCTAAAACAGGGGAAAAGCGGTTCCCACTAAAATAGGTCATAAAAACGACGTACCTGCGAGAGTTTCCACATGATTGAGGGCTAGTGTATGCGTTTTGTGGGAACTGATTTAGTGGGAACTCTCGCGGGAACTGCCCCTGAAAATGGGCTCAAAATACGGTATTTTGGTTCTTCTTTCGGAAAAATATTTCTGGAATAAAAACAAGAAAAATGCCCTAGATGCTTGATTTTCACGCATCTAGGACATTTCACAAAAGCGGAAAGAGAGGGATTCGAACCCTCGAGGCGCTATCAACGCCTACACGATTTCCAGTCGTGCGCCTTAGACCAGCTCAGCCATCTTTCCACATGGGTCTGCTGTCTATATCTGATAATATAGAAAAAAGTGGTGCGAGTGACGGGACTTGAACCCGTACGCCGAAACACACGCCCCTCAAACGTGCCTGTCTGCCAATTCCAGCACACTCGCATCCGCTACTTGAATAGTATAGCACATCCCGGGCAAATTGTCAACCCCCCTTTTTTCGTTTCAGCAGAAATGCTATTTTCGCAGCGCACAAGGCTTGATTTGTTGTGCAAACAAACGATTTCACTGCGGATGATTGACTTTTTGTCCGGCCTCAGATATGATGATGATAAAGGAATGCCGGGAGGGGAGTGCTTTGGTGAAACGTCATATTGTCGTCGCGATGAGCGTAACAGAGGCCGATATGTATGACACGGTCTATTTCGGACGCGCACTGCTCCGTCCCTCGCTGGATGTCCGGTTTTGTCTCGGCGATGCGGCAGAGGCGGCGTCCATGATCCGCACGCTCTCGCCGGGTATGCTCTTTGTGTGCAGCGCTCAGAGCATTCTGCGGCTCGAGGAGCTTCTCGACACACTCCCTCTGAACGATAAGATCTTCGTCAGCGCGATCGTGCCCGATTCGGACGACTACAACGTCCGCAGGCTGATCCGGCGCGGTGTCTTCTGTCTGCCGCACGGCTCCGCCTACATGGTGCCTGCCGGCGCGGCAAATATGATCGCCGCGCGGTTTCTGCAGTTTGCGGAGCAGAACCTGCGCCGATGATGCGAATATGCATGAAAAAGGTCGGAAAGTATATTTACTTTTCGGCTTTTTTATATTATAATACAGATAATGCAGGCGTGCAGACTGCATCAAAACAATTCAGGGGGATATCACATGCAGATCAGAAAGCTCATCGCCGCAGCGGCTTCCGCTGTTCTGTGGTGCAGTGCGGTCATGCCCGTGCTGCCGACCGTGCAGGCAGTCGATTACGCTGCGAAAAAATCCCGTGTCTCGGTGCACGATCCTTCCATCATCAAGGACCCTGCCTCGGGCACCTACTACGTCTTCGGCTCGCACATCGACGCCGCGAAATCGACCGACCTGCAGAACTGGAGTGTCTTCACGAACGGCTACGCGACAACGAACAACAAGCTGTTCGGCAATCTCTCCGACAACCTGAAAAAGGCGTTTGCGTGGGCGGGCGAGGACCTCGGCGACTGCGAAAACGGCTTCGCGGTCTGGGCACCGGATGTGATATGGAATCCGGATTATATCAATGCAGACGGCTCGAAGGGCGCATATCTCATGTATTTCTGCACCTCCTCCGATTACCGCACCTCGGTCATTGCCTACGGTGCATCGCAGAATATCGAGGGACCGTATACCTTTGTCGATACGGTCGTCTATTCGGGCTTTACCGACACGAGCGTCAAATGGGGCAATGCGCGCAAGACGGTCGACCGTCGCTACAGCAACACCAATATTCAGGAGCTGATCGACGCGGGCGAGGTGACCTTCAACAGCCAGTGGTTCAACAGCCACAATTTCAACAATCAGCTCTTCCCGAACGCGATCGACCCGACGATCTATTATGATACCGACGGGAGAATGTACATGTGCTACGGCTCGTGGTCGGGCGGCATTTTCTCGCTGGAGATCGACCGGGCGACCGGCAGGGCGATCCGCCCAAGGACCGGCACGACCGCGGACGGGCGCATGACCGACAGCTATTTCGGCACGAAGATCTCCGGCGGATACGGCAAATCCGGCGAGGGACCGTTTATCGAATACAACGCGGAAACCGGCTTCTACTATCTGTTCGTGACCTACGGCGGCCTGTTCTCGGACGGCGGCTATAATATGCGCGTCGGGCGTTCGCGTGACCCGCTCGGACCGTTTGTCGATGCGGCGGGGCGCAATATGGTGCTGGAATCGGGCACGAACCTCAACACGATCGGCTTGAAGCTGATGACGAACTACAAGTTTTCGAGCCTTGCCCGTGCTTATATGGCATGCGGTCACAATTCCGTGCTGCGTGACGACGACGGACAGTGGTATCTGTTCAACCATGCGCGCTTTGACGACGGCTCTGAATATCACGAGGTGCGCGTGCACGCGATGAATTTTAACGAAGCGGGCTGGCCCGTTGTCATGCCGTATGAATACAGCGGCGACGAATGGCCCTCTGCAGGCTACGAGCCGGCAACGCTTGCGGGTGACTACGAATTCATCAACCACGGCACCGCGACCGACGGCACGATCACGAATGCCTCAAAGATCACGCTCGGCGCGGACGGCAGCATTTCCGGCGCGGTCACGGGCAGCTGGAGCGAATCGAATGACAGCGCTGCGGCGGTGTTCACGGTCGGCAAGGTGAAATACACCGGCTATTTCACGGTGCAGTATGACGAAAGCGGCACCGGAAAGCGCGTGATGACCTTCACGGCGGCGGGCAGCGACAATCAGACGGTCTGGGGCGTGCAGACGGCTGCATGGAGCGGCTCGGAGCGCAGTGTGCTCTACAATCACAGGGGCTCGGGGCAGCTGGTCTATGACGGCGCGGCTGTGACGGACACCGACGGCGGCGTCCATATCACCGGAACGGGCTTGCTCAGCAGCGTGCCCTATACCATTATAAATGTCAACAGCGGTCTTGTGCTCGAGGTCGCAGACGGCAAGGCAGCGGAGGGCGCAGCGATCCGGCAGTGGGCAAAGGGCGGCAACAAGTCCGGCGACCGCCATCAGGATTTCCGCATCACCGACAACGGCGACGGCTGGTGCCGGCTGACCTCGATGATCGACGAGCGCTTCTGCGTCGCCGTGAAGGAGCAGAGCGCGGAGAACGGCGTTGACACCGAGCTGCAGCTCTACACCGGCGCTGACAATCAGCTCTGGCGGCTGGAAAAATCGGGCAGCTATTTCGGCATCGTCTCCAAATGCTCGGGCGGCACTGCAGGTCTTGACGTATATGAGTGGTCGACCGCAAACGGCGGCGTGATCAAGCAGTGGGAATTCTGGGGCGGCGAATGCCAGCTCTGGCAGATCGTCCCGACCTATGCGGCTGTTCCCGATCACGCCTACACGCTGCGCAATGTCAACAGCGGACTGTTTGTCGGCACGGCAGACGGTGCACTGCAGCAGGAAAGCGAGGCGCAGGTCTGGCAGCTGACGCAGAAGGACGGCTGGTATACGGTCTCCGATGCGAACGGGAATGCGGTCACCGCCGCGGACGGCAAGGACGGCTCCGCACTGACGCTCAGCCCGCTCAGCGGCAGTGAAGCGCAGCAGTTTGCGGTCTGGTGCAATGCCGACGGCAGCTATACGCTGCTCTCGCGGCTCTCCGACAGCAAGGCGGGCTTTGATGTCTACGAGGTGAGCACGGAGCCCGGCGCAAAGATCGTGCAGTGGAGCTATCACGGGGGCGCGGGACAGAAATTCGTGCTCGCACCCGCCGAAATGCCTGAGCCGTCCGTGCCGGAGACCACAACGACCGAGACCACCACAACGACCGAGACCACGACAACGACTGAGACCACATCGGCGCCCGCATCCGCCATGCTCGGCGACGCGGACTGCTCGGGCGAGGTCAATGTCGCGGATGCGGTGCTGCTGGCGCGCTTTCTCGCGGAGGACAGCGAGGTGACCGTGACCGTGCAGGGCAAGAACAATGCCGACTGCAATCTCGACGGCGATCTGACCGCCGACGACAACACCATGATCCTCGAATACCTCGCAGGCATCCGCGAAACGCTTTAAGAGAAATGAGAAGTGAGAAATGAGTAATGAGAAGTGAAGGCGGATAAACGGAACAGCTCCTCCCGCCTCCCTCCTGCCTGATATTTCAGGCTTCCCGACATGCTGCGCAGTCCCCGCAGGCGCTTTGGTCTGCGGGGGCTGCTTTTGCGTATTGCGTTTTTTGCAATTCTGTGGTAAAATAACTGTATCATCAGAAACACGGAGGTGCGCTATGCAGCAGATCCTATTGGTCGAGGACGACCCGGAGCTCGCGAAATATCTGACGGATTTTCTCTCGGAGGAGGGCTTTTCGGTCACCCATGCGAGCGGACAGACCGACGGGCTCAGGGCATTCCGCGCGCACGCCTTCGACTGCGTGCTGCTCGATGTGTCGCTCAAGGACGGCAGCGGCTTTTCGGTCTGCGGTGCGATCCGGCAGGAGTCGGATGTGCCGGTGCTGTTCCTCACGGCATCTGCCGACGAAGCCTGCACGGTGACCGGCTTTGAGCTCGGCGCCGATGACTATATCAGCAAACCCTTCCGCCCGCGCGAGCTGGTCGCACGCATGAAAAATGCCATGCGCCGCCAGCGGAAAATGTCCGCGCTGCGCCTCGGCACGCTCCGGCTCGACCCCGAGCGCGGGACGGTCACGCGGGGCGGCGCAGAGCTCCAGCTTTCCGCGCTGGAATACCGGCTGCTGCTGGTGTTCATCACGAACAAGGAGCAGCTGCTGACCCGCGACCGACTGATCGACGAGCTCTGGTCCGCGTCGGGCGAATTTGTCTCCGACAACACGCTGACGGTCTACATCAAGCGGCTGCGCGAGAAGATCGGCGAGGACGTGATCGTCACGGTGCGCGGCATGGGCTACAAGGCGGTGGACCCGTGAAGCACGCTGAGCTTTGGTGTGCGGCAGGCACCGCATTCGTCTGCGCGATGCTCAGCCTGATCCTTGACATACCGGCATGGGCTGCGGCGCTCGGCACGGCTGCGCTGCTTCTTCTGCTGCACGCCGTGTTCCGGCACCGCGAAAAAAAGGCGCTCGACGATCTCATCATGCGCACGGACCGGATGCTGCGCAACCCCGACGCCGCATTTTTTTCCGACTACGACGAGAGCGGGCTCTCGGTGCTCGCCAATGCGATCCGCAAGCTCTCGTGCACGCTGCGGGAGCAGAACGAAGCGCTGCGCAGCGACCACATCGCGCTCAAGGAGGCACTCGAAAACCTGTCGCACCAGCTGCGCACGCCGCTGACCTCGATGACGCTGCTGCTCGATCTGCTGCGCTCGCCGAAGCTCACGCCGGAGCAGCGCAGAGCCTACACGCAGGAGCTTTCCAATCTGCTCGCGCGGATGCAGTGGCTGATCGAGCTGCTGCTCAAGCTCTCGGCGATCGACGCGGAGGCGGTGCAGTTTGCGAAGGAGCCGGTCGACTGCGGCACACTGATCCGCACCGCGCTCGACACCGTCGGCATCAGCGCGGAGCTCAAGGCGATCACCGTCGAGACGGCGCTCGAGGGAACGCCGGGCTATATCGGGGATTTCCAGCGCTCCTGCGAGGCGCTGATCAATCTGCTGAAAAACTGCATCGAGCACACGCCCGAGGGCGGTTCGATCCGCATTGCCGCGTCACAGAGCCCGGTGATGACCGAGATCACCGTGACCGATTCGGGTCCGGGCATTTCCGACGAGGACCTGCCGCATATTTTCGAGCGCTTTTACCGCAGCGCCGACGCGGCGCCCGGCAGCGGCTACGGAATCGGGCTCGCCTATGCGCAGCGGGTCTTTGCGATGCAGCAGGGCGCGCTCGAGGCGTCGAATGTCCTGCCGCACGGCGCGTGCTTCCGCATCCGGATCTATCCGTCCTCGGTGTAATGACCTGAATTACCTGCAAAATTGTACACTTTTCATGCGGATTCTACATTGACGGGTGCGGGCTTCTTTGCTATAATGGTAATATAGGGGGGGAATGTTCTGAAAGAGATATCAAAAACAACAGATGATTTGGAGGATTTGCCATGAAACGCAAAAAAAGAATCGGACTCTTGCTCAGCCTGCTGCTGGGCGCACAGGCAATCGCAGCCATGCCGGTCACAACGGCATCTGCGGCAACGCTGCTTTCGGCGGAATTTGAGACCACCGACGACAGCTTCCAGCCGCGCGGCACCGCGACCGTCGGCTGGACCTCGGACGAGCACTATGTCGACAACTGCTCGCTCTTTGTGAGCGGACGCGGCACAGCGTGGGCAGGTGCTTCGCGTACCGCTGACAGCTTCATGAAAGCAGGCGCGACCTATTCGGTCTCCGCGGCTGTTCTGCAGAAGAGCGGTGCACCGGTCGAGATGAAATTCTCGCTCCAGTACACCGGCGCTTCCGGCACGGAGTATGACAAGATCGCGCTGGAAACCGTTCCGGACGGCGAATGGACCTTGCTCTCCAACCCGGCTTATACCGTTCCTGCGGGCGCGACCGGTCTGACGATCTATGTGGAGACGACCGAGGAGGATACGGCGAGCTTCATCGACTTCTATGTGGATTCCGTGAAGGTCATCGGCAAGCCCGCGACGATCAAGCCGGGCGACGCCAACGGCGACCTCAAGGTCAATGTCGCGGACGCGGTCTCGCTGGTGAAGTTCCTCACGGCGCAGTCCGCGGAAATTGATGAGGGCGCGGATTACAACGGCGACGGCAAGATCAACGCGGTCGACCTCTCGCTGCTGAAGAACGCACTGCTCTTCCCCAAGACGACGCCGATCACGGTCAGCGGCGACTGGGACAACTATCAGGAAACTGCAAGCCCTGCAATGCAGAAGGTCTACAAGGACGGCGTTGCAAGAGTCGGCAATACGCAGCGCATCCGCGAGAAGATCGCGAAGGCGCAGGCGGGCGAGACCGTTACGGTCGGCTATCTCGGCGGCTCGATCACAGAGGGCGGTTCTGCGACCTCGAAGGATCTGACCTACGCCAGCATGTCGTTCGATTATTTCAACGAGACCTTTGCGGGCGGCGGCGCAAAATATGTCAACGCGGGTATGTCCGGCACCTCGTCGGTCGTCGGCAATGTGCGCGTGCACAACGATATCTTTGCGAAGAACTGCGATATCATCTTCATCGAATTCGCGGTCAACGACCAGGGCGGCGACCGCTTCCAGAAGTCCTATGAGTCGCTCGTCAAGACCTGCCTGGAGCAGGAAAACGCACCGGCAGTCATTCTGATCACGCTCTGCCAGAAGTCCGGCAGCAGCAATCAGGACTGGATGGAGAAGGTCGCACAGCACTATGACCTCGCGCTGATCAGCGGCAAGAACGCCGTCATGAACGGCATTCAGGCGGGCACGCTCAACTGGGACCGCGACTACGGCTCCAACGACAACATTCACCCCGGCAACGGCGGCCATAAGATCATTTCGGACATCATTTCGTTCTACTACCGTCAGGCGCTCAAGAGCGAGAACGCGAGCGATGACTATGAGATCCCGTCCTCGGCGATCTTCGGCACCGAGCTTGTCAACGCAAAGCCGGTCCAGATCACCCCGACGAGCATGGGCTCCTGGAAAGCGGGCACGAGCAACGGGAGCTTCCGCAACGGCTATACCTACACGCAGCAGGGCAGAGATCCGCTGAAATTCACCGTGACGGGCAAGTCGATCGTGCTGCTGTTCAAGTCCAAACAGAATGAGATTGGCACGGTCGAAGTCAATGTCAACGGAAAGTCCACGAAGGTCACGGGCGATCTGCAGTGGACATGGGGCGGACCGGACGGCGATATCGCCTACCTCGGCAGCGAGACAACGGAGCTGAACGTGTCGATCTCCTCGACAGACGGAAAGCCCTTCGAGATCTTCGCGATCGGCGTTGTGCAGTAATCGGTAAATTTCACAGAATTTGCATAGGGTTCTTTGCAAGAATATCGCTTGCAGGGCATTGACAATTCGGCGCAAATCTGTTAAACTGTAGACAGGCATCGTGCAAACGGTGTCTGTCTGCTTTTTTGATGATGCGAAAGGAGAAAGATATGCTGAAAAAATGCTTCGGGCTGCTGACTGCTGCGGCGCTGGCGTTCTCCGCGATGGGCGCGGTGCCGGTGCAGACTGCCTCCGCAGCCGAATATGACATTCTTGTGCTCGGCGACGGCGTTTCGACCGGCTACGGGCTCGGGTCGGGGCAGGCTGCCTATACGGATTATCTCAAGGCGGCGACGAGTGCGACCAGCCTGACCAATCTGTCCGTCTCACACAATTCCGCCAAGAAGCTGCTCGCGGAGGTGCAGAGCGGCAAGCTCGATACGCAGCTCAAGGGCGCCGAGCTGACGGTCGTCTCGATCGGCTCCTATGACCTGCTGACCGCGCTCTATGCCCATCTCAATTCCCAGATGAATGCGTCCGACACGGGCTTTATTGATTATTTCACCCGCGTCGCAGCACAGGGGAAGAAAGCGGCATCCGATGCGATGTTCGCGATCACCAGTGCAATGCGCGAGCCGCGCAAGGAGGCGATCGCCAACACCCAGACGCTTGCAAACGAGATCGTCTCGCGGACAAGCGGCAAGGTCGTCTTCCTGACGCTCTACAATCCGTTCGAGACGCACACGCTGACCTACAACGGCAGGGATTACAGCGAATACTACGAGCTGTTCCAGAACAATGTCCGCGGGCAGATCAATACCTATTTCAACGGCGACCTGAAAACGATCTCCGGCATCACGGTCGCAGACGTGTACAGCGCCTTTGCGGGCAACGGCTGGAACTACACCTTCTCGAACCATTCGGACATGGATCAGGAGGACATGTTCCCGAATGCGGTCGGGCACGCGCGCATCGCGGCGGTGCTGCTCGATACGCTCGGCTACAGCAGCAAGGTGGTGCCGCAGTTCGAGAAGGTGCTCAGCTCCGCGAAGGAGACCACGCCCTTCTATCTGCCGGTCGCGAGCCGTGCGACGCTCTACCGCCACGCGGGGCGCACGCCGCTGACCGAGG
>JAEELE010000033.1 GCA_016288755.1 Oscillospiraceae bacterium | reverse complement strand
CGCATACAGACCCCTCTGCAACGCCGTTTGCACTGCAGATCATGCAGCACCTGAACGACGCCTGCGCAAAGTGGAAGGCGAAGGAGCACATTGATTTCAGCCTCTACGGCACGCCGCTGGAGTCCACGACCTACAAATTCGCGAAGTGCCTGCAGAAGCGCTTCGGCATCATCCCCGGCATCACCGACAAGAGCTATATCACGAATTCCTATCACATCCACGTCACCGAGGAGATCGACGCATTCTCGAAGCTTCAGTTTGAATCGCAGTTCCAGCGCCTGTCGCCGGGCGGTGCGATCAGCTATGTCGAGGTGCCGAATATGCAGGGCAATCTCGAGGCAGTGCTCGAGGTCATGAAGTTCATCTATGACCACATCATGTATGCCGAGCTCAACACCAAGAGCGATTACTGTCAGGTCTGCGGCTTTGACGGCGAGATCGTCACGGTCGAGGAGGACGGCAAGCTCGTCTGGGAGTGCCCCAACTGCCGCAACCGCGACCAGTCCAAGATGAACATTGCGCGCCGCACCTGCGGGTACATCGGCACGCAGTACTGGAATCAGGGACGCACCGCGGAGATTCGCGACCGGGTGCTGCATCTATGAACGTCGCGGGCATCAAGGCGGTCGATATCGCCGACGGACCCGGCGTGCGTGTCAGTCTGTTCGTGTCGGGCTGCACCCATCACTGCAAGGGCTGCTTTCAGCCGGAGACATGGGATTTCGATTACGGCGAGCCCTACACGGCAGAGACCGGACAGAAGATCATCGACCTGCTGCAGCCGCAGTATATCAGGGGACTGTCGCTGCTCGGCGGCGAACCCTTTGAGCCGGAGAATCAGGCGGTGCTCGTGACCTTGCTGCGGCGTATCCGCGCAGAGCTGCCGGGAAAGGATATCTGGTGCTACTCGGGCTACACCTTCGAGGAGCTGACCGGAGCGTCGCGGGCAAGATGCGACGTGACCGACGAGATGCTCTCCCTGATCGACGTGCTGGTCGACGGTGAATTCATCGAAGCACAGCGCAATCTCTCGCTGCGGTTCCGCGGGTCGGAGAATCAGCGCCTGCTGGACCTGCCCGCCAGCCTCAGACGCGGCGAACCCGTGCTCTGGCGGGGATAAATCAAAAACAGCGCCTCGGATGCGATTCCGGGGCGCTGCTTTTGTTGTGATTGTATTCTGGGAGTGCTGCACGCATTCTCAATCCGTCGGAGACTTTATTCACTGCTCTCCGAGGAATTCTTTCAGCTTCGGCAGCGCCTTCAACGCGGTTTTTCTGCCGATGGCGTAGACCTCGCGGAGCGTTGCGGCGCTGTGCGTCACATGCCCGACCGGCAGTGTGCGCGGCGGTCGGATGACGAATGCCGTTCCCGCTTTTTCGGCGGCGGCGACCTGCTCAAGCTGCTCGTTGTACACATGGTGGCGGCGCGCCATCGCGTGCACGAGCTTCGGGTAGGCGTGATATTTCAGGCGCATCGCGGGAATGGCGGAGCTTGCGGTTTTCCGGTAGCCATAGGGCTGCGTGAGCACGACCACATTGCGTTCATAGCCCTGCTCCTGCATGAAGCGCAGGGGGATCGAATCGGTGATGCCGCCGTCGAGCAGCGCATACCCGCCGACCCGTACAATGCGCGACGCAAGCGGCATGGACGCGGACGCGCGCACCCATTCGAGCTCTTCGTTTTTCAGCACGGGGCAGCGGTGATAGACCGCCTTGCCGGTCTCAACGTCCGTGGCGACGATGTAGAACGGGATGCCCGACTGCACAAAGCTGCGGTTGTCGAACGGGTCGAGCTTTTCGGGGAGCGTGTGGTAACAGAAATTTGCGCCGAACATATCGCCGGTGCAGATGAGCGACAGCACGCTGCAGAAGCGCGGGTCAAGGCGGTATTTGATGCAGTAGCGCAGGGCACGGCGGCGCTGTCCGGAGATATAATTGCAGCCGAAGGTCGCCCCCGCGGAGACTGCCGCAGCGCCGTCCAGGCGGATATTGTGCTCGAGGAGGACGTCGGTGACGGCTGCGGTGAAGATCCCGCGCATCGCACCGCCCTCCATGACGAGACCGGTTTTTTCGTTCATAGTAACCTCTTTGTGAAATTAGAAATGAGAAATGAGAAGTGAGAAATGGTCGGGGGAAAGTCAAGTTAGCAGTGAGAAGTGAGGGGTGAGGAGTTGTTCCTGTCAGGTGACGGATCATTCCGCATTCAACCTCCTACCTCCTACTTGCTACCTCCTACCTATTATTTGGGGGCTCCGGGCTACTTCTTCCATGTTAAGGGAGAGAAGAGAAGGATCATGGGGTAGAGCTCGAGTCTGCCGGCGAGCATATCGAAGATCAGCACCGACTTGGAGAGCGGCGAGAAGAGCGCGTAGTTTCCGGTCGGTCCGACTGCGTTCAGACCCGGTCCGATGTTGTTCAGCGTCGCGACCACACCGGTGAAATTGGTCGTCAGGTCAAAGCCGTCGAGCGAGAGCACCAGCATGGACACCACATAGATGAGAAAATACAGGAAAATATACGCATTGATATTGCGCACGACCTCCGGCTCGATCTGATGCCCGTCCAGCTTGACCTTGCGCACCTGCTTGGGGTGCAGCATCACGCGGAATTCGTTGCGCATGCTCTTGCCGAGGATCAGGAAGCGCTGCACCTTGATGCCGCCGCCCGTGGAACCGGCACACGCTCCGACAAACATCAGCAGAACGAGGATCGTTTTCGAGAGCGTCGGCCAGAGGTTGAAATCCTCCGTGGCAAAGCCGGTGGAGGACATGAGCGAGCCGACCGTGAATGCAGCATGCCGCACCGCTTCGCCGGCGGAGCCGAAGAGGTGGCGGATATCCACCGAGACCGTCGTGATCGTGAGCGCGACGATGATGAGATAGGCGCGGATCTCCGTGCTGAATGCCTCCTTGAATTTTTTGTGGAGGATGAGGAAATAGCTCGTGAAATTCACGGCAAAGAGGATCATGAACACGGTAATGACGATCTGCGAATAGGCGCTGTACCCGCCGATGCCCGCATTCGTGACGGCAAAGCCGCCGGTGCCCGCCGTCGCACAGGCGATGGTGAACGCCTCAAACGCGTCCATTTCACCGGCAAGCAGCAGCAGGAACTCCGCGAGCGTCATCACAAAGTAGATGACATAGAGCAGCAGCGCGGTCGTTCGCACACGGGGGACCAGCTTGCTGACCGAGGGACCCGGGCTTTCCGCTTTCATCAGGTACATATTCGTACCGCCGGAGAGCGGGAGGATCGCCATGATGAACACAAGCACGCCCATGCCGCCGATCCAGTGCGTGAAGGAGCGCCACATCAGCATACATTTCGGGAGCGATTCGACCTCGGAGAGAATGCTCGCGCCGGTCGTGGTGAAGCCGGATACCGATTCAAACAGCGCGTCGATGAAGGACGGGATGCAGCCGGAGATGACAAACGGCAGCGCGCCGAAGACGCTCATCAGGATCCAGCTCAGCGAGACAATGACAAAGCCGTCGCGGGCAAACAGCGTGCGCTTCTGCGGCTTGAATCGGGTGATGACGAAGCCTGCCAGCACGAGCGCGGCTGCCAGCGCCACAAAGATCATGCCGGAGGGTTCGCGGTAAACGGCGGCTGTCAGCGCCGGAACACAAAGCAGCGCGCCCTCGACAATCATCAGGATGCCGAGGACATGGACGGTCATTCGGTAATTCATGTTGTCCTCCGTTTCAGCGCAGCACGTCGGTGATGTCGTGCAGACCGAGATGATTCGACACAATGACGACGGAATCGCCGTCCTGAATGACGTCGCTGCCGCGGGGGCGGATGACCTTGCGCCCGCGGACGATCGCGGCGACCAGCACGCCCTCGCGGAAATCGAGCTCGGCGAGCGGTCTGCCGATCACCGGGGAGCCCTCCCGCACGAGGAATTCCGCAGCCTCGACCTTGCCCTTGATGAGCTGGTAGAGCGTTTCGACATTGCTGCCGATCGTGTTCTTCATGGCGCGGACATAGCGCACGATGATCTCGGCTGTGATGTTCTTCGGGTAGATGACGGTGTCGAGATCGAGCCGCCCGATCACGTTGTCGAAGTCGATGCGGTTGATCTTCGTGACGAGCTTCGCGCGGCTGACCGAGCGCGCAAAGAGCGACAGCAGGATATTCTCCTCGTCGATGTTCGTCAGCGCGACAAACGCGCCCGCCTTGTCGATGCTCTCCTGCATGAGGATATCCTGATCGGTCGCATCGGCGTGGATGACCGTGGCGTCGGGCATTTCCTCCGAGAGCATTTCGGCGCGGACTTCGTCCTTTTCGATGAGCGTGACGTCGATGCCCGCACGCAGCAGCATGATGCTGAGATAGTGTCCGATCTCGCCGCCGCCCGCGATCAGGGCACTGTGCACCGGCGATGCCTTGTAGTTGATCTTGCGGAAGAAGGTGTAGGCGCTCTTCGGCTCCGCGATGATGGAGATGACGTCGCGCCCGCGGAAGGTGAAGTCGCCCGAGGCGATGAACGCTTCGTCGTCGCGCTCGACCGTGCAGACCAGAACGTCGCAGTGGAGCTTGGGGGCGATATCGCGGACAGCCATGCCGGCAAGGGGGGAATCCTCGGGGAGCTTGAATTTCAGCAGCTCGATCCTGCCCTTGACGAAGGTGTCGATCTTGATCGCAGAGGGAAAGCGCAGCACGCGCGCGATCTCCAGTGCGGCGGCATATTCGGGGTTGATGACCATTGCCAGCCCGAGCTCGCGGCGCAGATAGGGCGCGTCCTCGCTGTACTGCGGGGAACGCACGCGCGCGATGGTCTCGCAGCGCTGACCGGCTTTCTTGGCGAGCAGGCAGCAGAGCAGATTGCGCTCGTCGGAGCCGGTGACCGCGATCAGCAGATTGGCGTCGGCGATGCCCGCTTCCTCGAGCACCGCTCTGGTGACGCCGTTGCCGACGATGCCCATGACGTCGCAGCGGTCGGTGACCGCGCTGAGCTTGTCCGGGTCCTGGTCGATGACCGTGATGTTGTTTCCGGCTTCATTGAGCTGCTCGGCAAGCGTTTTCCCGACCTTGCCGCAGCCGACGATGATGATGTTCAAACTATTATTCCTCCAAAAGAATCGTCAGAAGTGAGGAGTTAGGAGTTCGGAGTTGTTCCGTGTCCGACATGAAGCCGCTGAACGCAGGGCATACAGGAACTCCTCACTCCTAACTGCTGACTTTAATCGTGTCTCTGGTCTGAATCAAATGTTTCACAGAATCTTGCGGAGAAGGACGGCGCACGTCCGGCGGCATACAGATGACTGATATCGCCGTAGCTGCGCACGCGGAAGGAAGCGATGCCTGCGCGGCGCTCCTCCGTATAGAGCGTGGTGACGGAGCTTGTGGGCGCTGCAAAGCCGTGCCAGAGCACCATCGGGGAGATGCCGAGCAGATGCGCGAGCATCACGCAGCCGACCCCGAAATGACAGAAGAACGCGACAGTGTCCGTGTTCGGGCGTTCTGCGCGGTAAACGCCGCCCGCACGCACATAGCCGTGACTGCTGAGCACCGTATCGAGCCCGTCACAGACGCGCTGTGCCTCCTGTCCGACGCCGTACTCCTGCATGAGCGGTGTCTCGCACCAGCGGTCCTTGTCGAAATAGAGCGGCTCTGCCGTCCATGCGGCGGGGAGCCAGTCCCACGGGATTCGGAAATCGCCGGTATCGGGGTGCAGGATCGGCGCGTGGAATTCGCGGAGCCAGCCGAGCGTGACGCCTGTCCGGTGCAGACGCTCCAGCGTGTATGCTGCCGTGTCCTGTGCGCGTCCGAGCGGCGATACATAGATCGCGTCGAGCTGCTCGTGTGCGAGCATGTCTGCCAGCAGCTCTGCCTCTGCGTGACCCGCTTCGGTCAGCGTGTCGTGCTCGTAATCCGGGTCACCGTGGCGAATGAATAGTAATCTCATATCATGATACCAATTTGTATAGGTAGGAGGGAGGAGGGAGGAGGTCGAGTTAGAAGTGAGCAGTGAGGAGTGAGGAGTTGTTCCAGCCCGGAGCCCGGGCGGGCGATTCGCTTCGCCTTTATTCAGTCAATCTCTGTCGACGGCAGCACATACCAGTCAGGCACTGTACCGGGAAGCCTGACACTGGGAGCCATTACGCCATAAGAAGGCGCTTTAGCGCCGTGCAATTACGCAACTTGGGAGGCTCCGCAAAAGGTCTCCGGAGGGATTCGCCCGCGGGGGCTGCCCCGCCGCGCCAGCGCCGTGTGTCAAGCGAGCTGGGAGGCTCCGCGTAAATGTACCCGGAGGGATTCGCCCGCGCGGGCTCCGCGCTCACTTCTCACTTGTCCTGCCTCCTCCTTTGTCAGGGTTCTATTGTCTCTGCGTATTCGACCGCTTCTTCGAGCGTCATGCCGTGGAAGCGGGGGGCAGCAAACAGTCTGCCGGAGATCGGCTGCTCGATGAATGCGCCGACGATCACGCCGGGGATCGCGCTCTCGGGGGCGTTGGGGGCATGGGGTCCGCCCAGATCAGTGCGGCACCAGCCCGGGTCTGTCAGGTTGATCGCGACGCCGGTCGTGCCGAGCTTGGAGCCCAGATCGACCGTGACCTTGTCGAGCGCCGCCTTCGATGCCGAATAGCCAGCCTGCTCGGGCTCCAGACGGATGCCGCTGGTCGTGTTGACGACGCGCCCGAAGCCGCGGGCGATCATCTTCGGGATGAAGTGGTAGCAGAGCATCATCGGGGCGATCGTGTTGATCTGGAAGCTCGTGACGTAGTCGCTGACGGGGGTCTCATAGTAATCGGTGCGATAGGCGACCTGCACACCGGCGTTGTTGAGCAGAATGTCGACGGGGATTTCGAGCGCGTCGATCTGTGCGATCGCGCGGGAAACGGATTCGGGGTCACTCAGCTCACAGGCGATCTGACGGGTCTGCACCTTCTGCGAGAGCGCCTCGGCGAGCGGGGAGGTGTGTGCGGTGTCGCGGCTGAGCAGAATGAGATTGCAGCCGCGGTCGGCGAGTGCTTCGGCAGCAAGGCGTCCGATTCCTCTGCTCGCGCCGGTGATCAGCGCCCATTTTTCGTTGAGATTCAGCATAACGGTTCTCCTTCCGGATAATGATTCTATTATTATACCATATTTTTCCCGAAAAGTAAAGCCCGGCGCGGAGCCCGCGCGGGCGGCGGGGCAGCCCCCGCGGGCGTTTTGGCTTCGCGAGCCGTTTGGCATCTTCTCCCAAGTCGCTTAATTGCACGGCGCTGGCGCGCCTTCTTATGGCGCGATGCTCCCCAAATTGTTCTCAATCAGCGGCAGAAGTGAAAGGGATGGAACCACTACTAACTCCTCACTACTCACTTCTAACTCGACTTCCTACCTCCTCCCTCCTACCTCCTACCTGCTACCTCCTACCTCCTACCTCCTCCCTTTTCTCAATTACGGCACACTGAGAAACTGAGAATTTGAGAAAATGAGAAAAGCAGCCTGCTGCTGATTGCGCGAATCGTTGGAGCCAATACCTTCTTTGTCAGACCGTCAGCTCCTGCGGGAGATCACAGGGATATTCGGCGAAATCGACCGGTTCCGCGGCGGGAGGCTGCCCCGCCGGATCCGCCTCACAGCCGCGCATGACCCAGAACGACTGCACGCCCTGCCGCACAGACCGGATGCCGAGCCGTTCTTTTGCGCGGTAGAGCGTCGCCTTGGCGATGCCCGCAGCCCTTGCCAGCGCTTCGATCTGCTTCGACGGCATCACGGGGGTCTCATCGCTGAACTGCTCCTTGAGGAACAGGATTGCAGCAGATACGGCGTTTTTGTGCTCCTCACCCGGACTGAGCAGCTGCGATTCGGTGACATCACAATCGCCGAGCCAGTGCACCTTCCCGTCGGTCAGCGTGAATGCCTGCGGCGGGGGCATCTGGGCGAGCGAGTTCTTGATCTGCATGACGACCCGTGTTCCGGCATCCTGCGGGTGCTTCGCGACCAGCAGCACAGAGCGTGCGGCGGCTGCGATGTCGATGCTGCCCATGCCGCGGTAGAGCGCACTCTGCCCGCCCATTTTGTTCATGTGCCCGATCAGCACGACCGCACACTGATAGCGTTCGGCATAGCTTGCCAGCAGCGCGAGCACCGGTCTGACCTCATTGGCACGGTGCATATCGATGTAGCCGCCCATATATGCCTGCAGCGGGTCGAGCACGACCAGCCTCGGGCGGTGAATTTGGATTGCCTGCAGCAGCTCCGTATCACAGAAGCTCAGGCGTTCCTGCGATTCATCGAGGGTGAAGACCATGCGGGTATCCGCGCCTGCCGCGTCGAGCCGGGGACGGATCGTATCTGCAAGCCCGTCCTCGGCATTCTGATAGAGCACCATCTGTCCGCAGGTGACGATCGAATCCATATCGGGGAAGGCTCTGCCCTGCGTCACTGCCGCCGCGATGTTCAGCGCAAGGGTCGATTTGCCGCAGCCCGGGTCGCCCTGAATGATCGTGAGCTTGCCGAGCGGGATGAACGGCTCCCAGAGCCACTGCGTCTCCTGCGGCTCCACGGTGTTGAGGAAGATTGTCGGTTTGCCTGCCATAATGACCGTCCTTTCGGTTTGTAGAGTGGAGGTTGCCCTCATACATAGCGCCGGAACGGTCAATAGTTGTACGTCGGCGTACAACTTTCGGAAAAACACTTCTGCGATTCTCTGTTCTGCACAAATCCGGTGTGATTCTCTCTCGTGTGCTTGTTGATTCTGCGGGGTTTTCTCATTTTCTCAAATTCTCAGTTTCTCAGGGTGCCGAGTTTGAGAAAAGGTAGGAGGGAGGAGGTAGGAGGGAGGAGGGAGCAGGGAGGAGGTAGGAAGTCGAGTTAGGAGTGAGTAGTGAGGAGTGAGGAGTTGTTCCGTCACCTTCACTTCCTCTGCTGATTGCGAGGAACACTGGGAGAATTGACCCATAAGAAGGCGCGCCAGCGCCGTGTGTCGCGCAAAACTGGGAGGCTCCGCGAAAATGTACCCGGAGGGAAATGCCAGCGCGGGCTCCGCGCCGCCGTGCATTGAACGAAACTGGGAGGCTCCGCGTAAAGGTCTCCGAAGGGAAATGCCCGCGGGGGCTGCCCCGCCTCACAGAATTATCACTTGAAAAATCAGGCGGAATGTGATATAATATAGATGACAACATGTAAACTCCGGGGGTGTCAATATGTCCGTACACATTGTCGCTGACAGCACATGCGATCTTTCGCAGGAGCTGATCGCGCGTTATCAGATCACCGTTCTGCCGCTCTATGTCCGACTGAACGGCGAGGACCACAGAGACGGCGTCGATATCACAGCAGCCGATATCTTCCGCTGGGTCGACGGCGGGGGAGAGCTGCCGAAAACCGCTGCCGTCACTGTCGCCGATTTCCAGCGCTGCATCCGTGAGCTCCGCGCACAGGACCCCGACGGGCAGATCATCATCATCACGATCAGCGCGAAGTTTTCGAGCTGCTATCAGAATGCTGTGATCGCCGCGCACGAGTTCTCCGAGGTCTATCCGGTCGATTCGCGCAATCTCTCCACGGGCTTCGGGCATGTCGTGCTGACCGCCTGCGAGCTCGCCGAACAGGGGCTCGGTGCATCCGAAATCTGCGAGCAGCTCTGCGACGTGATTCCGCGCGTCGATGCGTCGTTTATCGTCGACCGGCTCGACTATCTCTACAAGGGCGGCCGCTGCTCCGCGGTCGCCGCGCTCGGTGCGAATCTGCTGAAGCTGAAGCCCTGCATCGCTGTGATCGACGGCGAAATGCGCGTGACGAAGAAATACCGCGGCAGCTTTGTCCATGTCATCGACGAATATGTCCGCGAGCGCCTTGCCGATATGGATTCGATCGTGCCGCACAGAATTTTCATCACGCACCCGGCAGCCGGGCAGGAGGCTGTTGAAGCGGCGCGCGCTGCGGTCAGAGCATGCGGCGATTTTGAATGTATCATCGAAACACAGGCCGGCTGCACGATCTCGAGCCACTGCGGACCGCATACGCTCGGTGTGCTGTTCATCCGCAAGTGAACCCATGCATATTTCTGTCATTCTGCAGCAGACCGCGAAGCTCTGCCTGCTGCTCTGTCTCGGCGTCATTCTCGCGAAAATCGGCATTCTCGACACGCACACCAAGCAAAAGCTGACCAAGCTCCTGCTCTACGTCACGACCCCGATGATGATGATCGACGCCTTCCACGACCGCATGCTGACGCTCGCAGAGCATCCCGAAACGACCGGTCTGGGCGTCGGGCTGCTGTTTGCCTATTCGTTTTTGCTGTACCTCATCCTGATCGTGCTCGGGCTGGTGCTCGTTTTTGTGATGCGCATCCCGAAATCGGAAAAACGGCTCTATCTGTTCATGACCGTCTTTGGAAATGTCGGCTTTATGGGCTTTCCGGTGGTCGAGGCGGTTTACGGCAAGGAGGGGCTGTTCTATGCGGCAATCGTCAACAGCGTCTTCAACATCATCATCTATACCTTCGGCGTCGTGCTGATGGGCGGTGCAAGTGCATCGGGCGGGCTGCGGGGCATCCCGTGGAAAAAGCTGCTGCTGACCCCTGCGGTGATCTGTACGGCGGCGGGCTTGATGATCTTCGTGCTGCGTCTGCGTCTGCCCGCGCTGATCGCCGATACCTGCGACACGCTCGGCTCGCTGACCTCTCCGCTCGCGATGATGGTCGTCGGCGCGAACCTGAGCGGCATGCACCCGGGCGACGTGCTGAAAAATCTTCGGCTGTGCGTCTATGTGCTGCTCCGTCAGACGGCTTTGCCGCTGCTGTGCTGGGTGATCCTGCGCCCGCTGGTCAGTCACGCGGTGCTCGCCCCGACGCTGCTGCTCATGTCATGCATGCCGGTCGCGAACACCACAGCGCTCTTTGCGACGGAATATCACGGCGACGAAGCCCTCGCCTCACAGGGCATCTTCCTCACGACGCTCTTCTCGCTGGTCTCCTTCCCACTGATCGTATGGCTGTGCACCTGAAATGAGAAGTGAGCGCGGAGCCCGCGCGGGCGAATCCCTCCGGAGACCTTTACGCGGAGCCTCCCAAGTTGCGTAATTGCACGGCGCTAAAGCGCCTTCTTATGGCGTAATGGCTCCCAGCCCGGAGCCCGGGCGGGCGATTTGGCTCCGCTGGTCTTTTTGCATGTTCTCCCCGTTTATGTTACTGCACGGCGCTAAAGCGCCTTCTTATGGCGCGATACTCCCCAAATCGTTCTCAATCAGCGGCAGAAGTGAAAGGGATGGAACAACTCCTCACTCCTCACTCCTAACTTCTAACTCGACCTCCTACCTCCTCCCTCCTACCTCCTCCCTCCTCACTTCTCCCTCCTCACTCCTCACTTCTCTGCATGATTTGCGGGGATTTGGGCAGACTGGGATTTGAGGAGTGATTTTTTATGCCAAATCGCAGTCCGTTCCGGCTCTGGCTGATGCTCTCCATTTTGCTGCTCGGGATGGCAGGGGTGCTTCTGCAGCTTCTGCGCGTCTCCGGCGGCGACGAGGCACAGGCAGCCGCGCTCCGTCAGGGGCAGTATCATCTGCATGTCCCGCTCACGCAGGGCACCTTCTACGACCGCCGCATGCGTCCGCTCAACCAGACCGCAGACCGCGTTCTCGCAGCGATGGCGCCGACGCCGGACAATATTGCCGCAATTATCTCCGTTCGCGCCGATTCCGGCGACCTCACCGCGCAGATACAGTCCGGTGCGCCGTTCGTCTGCGCGCTGACCGGGGAAACCGCCGAACGCGACAGTCTCTTCATTTTGCACGGCACTGCCGATCAGCCCGGCGCCCTGACCGCGCAGCATCTGCTCGGTTACCGGCAGGACGGCAGGGGCGCAGCGGGGCTTTCCGCCGCCTACAGTGACCTGCTGACGAGCTTTGACACCGCTGCCGACCTGACCTTTTCCGTCGATGCGACCGGCGCAGTGCTCGCGGGAGAGGAGACCGCCCTGCGCTATACCGGGAATCCGGGCGGGGGGCTTGTCCTCACGCTCGACCGCGATATCCAGCGCATCACCGAGACCGCCCTGTCCGCATTGAAGCCCTGTCCGGGCGCAGCGGTCGTGCTCGACTGCCGCACCGGCGATATCCTTGCATCTGCGAGCACCCCGGTCTATAACCCCGACCGCCTTGCAGATTCCCTCGACGACCCGCAGTCGCCCTTTCTCAACCGCGCGCTCTGTGCATACAATGTCGGCTCCGTGTTCAAGCCCGTGACCGCAGCAGCAGCCCTCGAGCACGGTCTGACGCCCCAGTTCATGCACACCTGCACCGGCAGCACGTCCGTTTACGGGCAGGTCTTTCGCTGTCACAACCGGCAGGGGCACGGTCTGCTCGACATGGAGGGCGCGCTCAACGCCTCCTGCAACCCCTACTTCATCGAGCTGAGCACGCTGATCTCCGCGCCCGATCTGCACCACACCGCAGAGCTGCTCGGCTTCGGCGCGGAGATCACACTTGCCCCGGGCATCCGCAGCGTCAGCGGGCTGCTCCCCGATGCCGACGCATTGAAGATCGCGGCAGAGAAGGCGAATCTGTCCTTCGGGCAGGGGGCACTGCTCGCGACGCCTTTGCAGGTCTGCGCGATGACCGCCTGCCTTGCCAATTCCGGCGTGTATACGACCCCGCGATTGGTCATCGGTGCGACGGACGGCAGCCGGATGCCCGAGATGACCGACCCGGAACAGCGTTATGCGCTGCACCCGGAGACCGCCCGGACGCTCTGCGGCATGATGCAGGCGGTGCTGAAGGACGAATCCCACGCGAACGGCTGCCCGTCGAACACCACAGCCGGCGGCAAGACCTCAACGGCGCAGACCGGACGCTTTGCGGAGGACGGCACGGAGCGCTGTCACGCATGGATGACGGGATTTTTCCCCGCGGATTCGCCCGGATATGCTGTGACGGTGTTTGCGGAGGACGGCGGCTCCGGCAATGAAACCGCCGCCCCGGTATTTCGGCGAATCATCGAAGAGATTACCCGCGCAGAGCGGAGGCAGCAGGGAGGAGGGAGGAAGGCGAGTTAGGAGGTAGGAGGTAGGAGGGAGCAGGTAGGAGGTTGAATGCGGAATGACGAGTTAGTAGTGAGGAGTGAGGAGTGAGGAGTAGGCGGGGCAGCCCCATGTTTGCAAGCAAACGGGGCATTTCCCTCCGGGCGCCGTTTCGCGGAGCCTCCCAGTTTCGTTCAATGCACGGCGGCGGGGCAGCCCCCGCGGGCGATTTCCTCCGGGTAAGGTTTCGCGGAGCCTCCCAGTTTTGCGCAACACACGGCGCGAATGCGCCTTCTTGTGGGTTAAGACTCCCAGCGATTTTCGCAATCAGCAGAAGAAGTGAAGGTGACGGAACAACTCCTCACTCCTCACTACTCACTCCTAACTCGACTTCCTACCTCCTCCCTGCTACCTCCTCCCTCCTACCTCCTCCCTCCTCCCTCCTCCTTACAGGTCTACAAATTCCGCCTTGACATAGCCTGTGAAGCCGTCGTAGCTTGTGACGAACCAGCCGTCGGTCTCTCCCACGAGCACGAGCTGCGTGCTGTCGGGAATCTGTGTGAGAATGCGCCCCTCGGTCGAGGGATAATTGCGCAGATTGAGCTTCGCGCCGTCGGTGCGGACCGTGCCGGGAAAGAGCGGTCCCGCCTCGATGAAGGGGATGCCGAAATAATCGGTGAGGGAGAGCGTGAGATTGCGTGCGATCTGCTGCAGATTGCCCTTGAGCCACTCGGCGTCTGCGAGGTTGTCGTGGTAGCCCAGCTCTGCAAGAATTGCGACGGCTTTTGTGCGCAGCACCTCCCCGAGCCGTTCGGTCGGGCGCGCGGTGACGCTGTCGGGCAGGGGATAGACCCGTTTGAGATTGTTCGCGGTGATATTGGCGAGCAGGCTGGACTGTTCGCTCATCGGTGCGTAGTAGACGTCGATGCCGCGGAGCATCCCGGCGAACTGGTCGGGTGCGGCGTTGGAATGGAGCGCGAGGTGCACGTCGAAATTGCCCGCGTTGGAATCGGCGATCGCGCCCGCGACATTGCGCTCGGGGTCGTTGCGGACATACCCGATGCCGCTTGCCCGCAGATAGGGCTCCATCTGATCGGCGAGGGCGTTCATCACGCTCTCTTCGTTGTTTCCGGGCGTGACATAGGGATTCCACTCCTGCGTGGAGGGACTCAGAAAGATCGTCGGCATATATACCACCTCAGTGTTGATTGATAGTACAGTCTATGCGCCGTGCGGACATTATGTGCGTATAAACCTCACAGGTAGGAGGTAGGAGGTAGCAGGTAGGAGGGCGCTGGAACAACTCCTCCTTCCTCCCTCCTCCCTCCTCCCTCCTGCCTTCACATTTCAAATTTTCCTCTTGCATTTCAGTCTATTTTAATGTATAATAGATATAATGAGAATGGGAAACCGGAAAGGAAGTGCAGCTATGCGTATTTTACTGGTCGAGGACGAGGTCGCGCTGTCTGACGCGCTGGTCCAGATCTTCCATAAGAACAAATACATCGTCGACGCCTGCTATGACGGCGAATCCGGGCTTGACAACGCACTTTCGGGCATCTACGACATCATCGTGCTCGACGTGATGCTCCCGCGGATGAACGGCATCGACGTGCTCCGCGAGATCCGCAGAAATAAGCTCAATACCCCCGTGCTGCTGCTGACAGCCCGCGACACCGTGCAGGATAAGGTCGCCGGGCTCGACGTCGGCGCGGACGACTACATGACAAAGCCCTTCTCCTCGGAGGAGCTGCTCGCGCGCATCCGTTCGCTCTCCCGCCGCAATGCCAGCGTCATGTTCGAGAACGTGCTGCAGTGGGCTGACCTCACGCTGAATCTCGCGACCTACGAGCTCTTCTGCGGCGAAAGCTCCTTCAAGCTCGGGCTCAAGGAGTTCTCGATGATGGAGCTCTTTCTCAAGAACGGCAGCCGCATTCTCACCAAGGAGACACTGATTCTCAAGATTTGGGGCTATGAATCCGACGCCGAAAACAACAATGTCGAGGTCTATGTCAGCTTCCTGCGCAAGAAGCTCCAGCACCTCAAATCCCGCGTCAGCATCAAGACCGTGCGCGGGGTCGGCTACTGCCTTGAGGAGCGCACCTGAAGGGAGGGAGCGCAATGATCAAAAAGCTCAAGCGCCGCTATCTCATCACGAATATGATTCTGCTCAGCTCGACTCTGCTGATCGCGCTGGGGATTCTCTTTGCCGTGCTCTACCGCTCGCAGGTCGAATCCTCCTATGTGATGATGAACGAGCTGCTCGACGGCTCCGAGCTGCACGAGCCCCCGCCGCGCCGCGGTGAGGCGGCTCCCCAAGCCGATACCGGCGGAGAAGCCGTGATCGTCCCACTCTCTGCCTCGGTGCAGGACGACAGTGCGGGCGCATCGGTGCAGAGCGACACCGGCGGCTTCGTCTTCACAAATCCGTGGGACAACCCGCCGCCCTATTGGCAGTTTGACAACAGTCAGCCGGACGGTTGGGGCTTCAACCCCGGCAATCCGTGGGGCAATCCGTGGGGCAACCCGTGGGGCAATCCGTGGTGGGGCGACCCGTGGAAGGACCAGAGCTCAAGTAAATCGGACGGCGAAGGCTCAGAGAACGACCGCCGCGACCGCGACAGCAGCAGCGATCCGCCTCCGGGGGGACGTGAGGGGAGTCAGCCGCCGATGACCTCGCAGACGGGCAGTCAGCACTCCGAGACCCGTCAGACGCAGACCACCGGAATGACGCAGGATTCCCGCTTTGACCAGAGCAGGCGTTCCGAAAGCCGCAGGGATTTTCCGCCGGAGCGTTCCGAATCATTCAGCGAGACGACCGAAACGGAAACCGATCCCGGCACATCCGGCACGGAATCACAGACCACCCGCACGACGACCGTCACCGCAGCCTCAACGACCGTGACGACGACAAAAACCACCGCCGTACAGGGCGCCGTCAGCACGAAGGACGAGACCACGACAGAGCCGGTCATCAAGGCGGACGAAGGGCATTATGTCCCCGATGCGTTCGTCGCAAAGGTCGATGAGGACGGCAATATCGAATCCTACGCGGGCAATTCGCGCAAGCAGCCGGAGGACGGCGATTCCGATTTCAGTCAGGTGCATCACGCAATGGACAAGATCCGCGGCAAGGGTGAGGGCTCGGGCACGATCGAGATCGGCGAGACCCCCTACCGCTATCTCTACAAAAAGGACCAGTCCGGCAGCTATCACCTCGTGCTGATGAACCGCACGCTCGAGGTCTCCACGCTGACGAAAATGCTCGTGATCTTCGTGCTGCTCGCGCTGGTCGGGCTGGCTTGTATGCTCGGTCTGAGCACGCTGCTCGCCAACTGGACGGTCACGCCGATCGCGACCGCATGGGATAAGCAGAAGCAGTTTGTCGCCGATGCCTCCCACGAGCTGAAAACGCCGCTGGCGGTCATCTCCGCGAACACCGAGGTCATCATGGCAAACCCCGCCGACCGCGTCACCGATCAGGGCAAATGGCTCAGCTACATCCAGTCCGAGACGATGCGCATGTCCAAGCTCATCACGAATCTGCTGACGGTCGCCCGCATGGACAGCGACAGTGAGCGCCTGCAGAGCATCGAGCCGCTGAAGCTCAGCGAGACGGTCGCAAATGTCTGTCTCCAGTTTGAGCCGGTCATCTTCGAGCACGGCAAGACCCTCAATACGGTCATTCAGCGCAATGTCACGCTGCGTGCCGAGGAGGACAATGTCCGGCAGCTGCTGGCGATTTTGCTTGACAACGCCGTGCTGCACTCGGTCCCGAAGGCACAGATCACGGTGTCGCTCTCGAAGGACACGCAGGGCATGATCCGCCTGGCCGTCGCGAACACGGCGAAGGATATCCCGGCAGAGCAGCTCTCGCATCTGTTCGACCGCTTCTACCGCATCGACACGGAGGGCAGCCCCAACGGCTCCGGGCTGGGCTTAAGCATCGCAAAGAGCATCGTGCACCAGATGGGCGGCACGCTCTCGGTCACCAGCGAGAACCAGCTCGTCACATTCGTGGCTACATTTGCGCACGGTGACCGAAAACAGTGAGGAGTGAGAAGTGAGGAGTGAGAAGTGAGGAGTGAGAAGTTGTTCCGTTGCCGATGCTCCCTGCGCTGACCGCTGCTCCCGATCTCACAAACAGTATTCAACCGGTGCTCTTTCGCAGGGCGCCGGTTTTTTTGCGGATCGGATTCTGACCGCTGGCTTTGTCTCGGGCATGAGAAAACCGCCTTGATTACTCAGGGCGGTTAATTCAATTCATTAGGGTCATGCTCTGATAAGATTGCATTGAAAGCGGCATTAACTTCCTCTTGTGAATAGCCTTCGCTGAGGAAGTATTCCATAATCTGCCTGACATTTTCGTTTCCACCTGCAGCGCTTTCTTCAAAACGCTGTTTCATCAGCTGAATGAGGTTTTCCATATATGCGAGCCTCCAAATAGTGAAACAGTAAAGCATCAGCACCGCGAAACAAGGCGATACTGTCATCCTCTGCTTGTATTCTACCACGTCCCGCCCCCATCGTCAAGCGCTCCGGCAAATATTCCGCATCTTTCGCAGGGCGCGGGTTTTTTATGCCAAAATGCCTTCCTCCCTCCTAACACGTCCCCAGCAGAAGAAGTGACGGTAACGGAACAACTCCTCAGCCCGGAGCCCGGGCGGGCGATTCCCTTCGGCAGCCGTTTCGCGGAGCCTCCCGGTTTTGAGCAATGCACGGCGCTGGAGCGCCTTTTTTATGGCGTAAAAGCTCCCATATTTGCTTTCAATCAGCAGAAGAAGTGACGGTAACGGAACAACTCCTCACTCCTCACTCTTAACTTCTAACTGCACTTCCTCCCTCCTCCATCCTCCCTCCTTCCTCCCTCAACCATTTCTAACTTCTCGTTTTCCCGCATATACTTGTCAGAGGTGATCTGTATGGATGAAAGCCGGTCTATGATGCGGGAGAGTGCGGTGCTGAGTGTGTTTTCGGTTGCGCTGCAGGGGCTCGGACTGCTGTTCAACATCTTCCTGACGCGCAGTCTGGGGGCTGCTTCGGTCGGGGTGCTCACGCTGATGGGCTCGTTCTATTCGCTGGCGGCTGTGCTGAGCGGCGGCAGCGGATTTCTGTCCGCGAGCCGGTTTGTCTCCGAGGCGCTGGGCTGCGGCGACGACCCCCGACGGGTCTTCAGCTATGCGCTGCGGTTCAGCATGCTGCTGAGCGGGTCTGCATGTGTGCTGTTCTGCGTCACGACCCCGCTGACTGTGCCGATGCTGCACGCGACCGGTGCGACGGCGCTGACCGTTCGCCTGCTGAGCCTCTGCCTGCCGCTTTCGGCGCTCGGCGCCTGCCTCAAGGGTCGCTGCTATGCCTTTCACCGCGTCTATGTGCCGGCAATCGCGGAGTGTGCCGAATTTCTGCTCCGTGCCGGGGTCATGGCGTTTTGTGCGGTGTTTCTGATCCCCGCGGGACGCCTGACGATTTTGTCGGCATTTGCGGTCTCCATGCTCGCGGGACAGGGGAGTGCCGCGCTCCTGCTGCTCTGCTTCCGGATGCCGAAACAACCGGTCTGCGGCTGTACGCTGCATTTCGGGAGCTTTCTGCGGGCTGTGCTCCCGATGATCGGCAATGCCTCTCTGGTCGCGCTGCTCAGCTCCGCCAATGACGCGCTTGTTCCGCTGACGCTGCGGCAATACGGCAGCAGCACGCAGGAGGCGCTCTCGCAGTTCGGGGAGTTTGAGGCGATCATCATTCCGACGCTGTTCTTCCCGTCGGTCGTGCAGTGCTGCATGGCCGGGCTTCTCGTGCCGGAGCTCTCGCAGGCAAGAGCCGCAAAAAACAGCACCCTGATCAGACAAACCACCGAGCGGGTGCTCGGGCAGACCGTCGCGTATGCGCTGCCTGTTGTGCTGATCATGGCGCTGTTCGGGGGAGAGATCGGCGTGCTGCTCGGCGGCGACCCATTCACGGGGAAAATTCTCCGCTGCATGGCACCGGTCATCCCGTTCATCTATCTGGAGATCATTCTGGAGGGCGTGCTCCGGGGCTTGGGGCGACAGAGCTTTTCCTCCGTCAACTATCTTGCGGAATACACCGTTCGCATCTCGGTGCTGCTGATCTGCGTGCCGCTCTTCGGGTTTTACGGCATTGTCGCTTCGTATATGGCGTGCAATCTCTCTGGCAACGCGGTGCGGCTCTTCTTTGTGCTCCGTCTGACCGGATTAAAGCCCTCGTGGAAACGCATTCTGCTGCGTCCGGCATTCTGTCTGCTGCTGAGCTGGCAGCTCACGGCGCTTGCCATGCTCCCGCTCAGGCGGCTCCTGCAGAACGGTCTGCTGAAAATGACAGCATTCTGTCTGCTCTGCGGCGCGGCATATCTGTTTTTACTCGGCGTGACCGCACGGCTTATTTCAGATCGGGATGGACATAGCGATGCCGCTGGGCGGAACCCCTGCCGTGCTCAATCGCCTGCGCGGGGCAGCGGTTGATGCAGGCGGTGCACTTGGCGCAGCGCTTTTTGACCCAGACGGGGCGGTTGCCATGCATCTGAATTGCCTTGTCCGGACAGTTTTTCGCGCATTTGCCGCAGCCGGTGCACTTGTCCGTCACGCGGAAGAGCTTCGTCGCGCCCATCATCTTCACGACATTCTGGAAAAACGCCGCCTTGCGCCATTTTCCGGGATCGCGCAGTGCTTTTTTGCCGAGCTCCGCCTTGATCTGTGCGAGCTGTGCTTCGGATTCCCGGAGGATCTCAGCAGCCTTGTCGTCGTCCTGCGTCGGGAAATAGATCAGGCAGTTATTGGGCATCAGCACCGGGAACCACACCGAAAGCGGGATCTCCCGCTCCGCGAGCAGATGTGCGAGATACCCCGCGCTCATCGCCTTGCCGCCTGCACAGGTGATGACAGCGTAGACATATTTCGCGTTTTTCAGCGTCAACCGTGCGATGAAATCGACCAGCGGGCGGCAGACCGACCCGCAGTATTCGGGATAGACAAAGCCGACCGATTCACCTTTTTTTACCTCGTATGTGTAGGCGCCCTTCTCCGCTGCCTCGGTGATATTGATGATCTGCTCGCCCTCCGCCGCGATCGCTCTGGCAGCGGCGAGGGAATTGCCGGTCCCGGTGAAATAAAAGATCATGCCTGTTCCTCCTCTGTGAAATCATCCTGAGATAACGCCGTCGGGCTGAAATTGTCCGACACCAGCGTGAAGCCGACAGCGTGCATGTTCAGCCCGCTCTGCGCAAAATAGAGCCGCATCGTCGTGAAGTGCGAGAACAGCGGCATCACTGCCGAATAGGAGACTGCCTTGCCGTCCGTGCCGTTCCATGTGAAGGTCCCGCTTGCCGTGCCCATATTGAAGATCGTGACCGGGATCTGTGCCGTTTCGCTCTGTGCCGAAGACGCCGTCAGCGTGACGCGGTACCAGCCCGGAACAGCGACCGTCAGCGCAAAGGGATAGGTCGTGCCGCGTTCCGTGCCGATCTGCGAGAGATCGAGCACCGTGCCGTCCGCCACATCAAAGAATTCGACCGGCTCGTCCGCGCTTTCCTCGTCCGCGGGTCGGTTGATGACCGTGATCTCCGGCGCATCCCCCGTGAGACGCTCCATCGCGTGCGTGTGCAGCAGGAAGCGGCAGAGATTCGCAGCCGAGCGCTGCAGCTCCGCGCGGCTGAGGCTGCCGTCCGCAAGTGCGGCTTCGAGGTTGTCCTCATGTTCGGCGCTGTCCGCACAGACCATATAGACGTCATTCTGCGCGCGCACCATTGCCGCCAGATCGGTCTTGCAGGGCGCTTCGCCGCGGCGGTTGAGATTTGCCCACCAGTCGGTCATCAGGAAGCCGTCAAAGCCCCATTCCCTGCGGATGATCTGCGTGCAGAGGTCGTAATTGCAGGCTGTCCACACGCCGTTGACCGCGCCGTAGGTCGTCATGACCGACTTCGCGCCGCCCTTCTTCACGGCGATCTCAAAGCCCTTCAGGTAAATCTCGCGCAGTGCCCGCTCAGACACGACCGAATTGAGGAAATGCCGGTTCGTCTCCTGATTGTTGCCGCAGCAGTGCTTGACCGTGCCCTCGACGCCGGCACTGTGCAGCCCGATCAGCTCCGCCGCCGCGATCTCGCCGGTGAGCAGCGGGTCCTCGGAGAAATACTCAAAGTTCCGCCCGTTGCGCGGGTGCCGGTGAATGTTCATCCCCGGACCGAGCAGACAGTCGACGCGGTTCGCGGTCATCTCGAGCCCGACGCAGGCGAACAGCTCCGTGATGAGCGCTGTGTTGAAGGTGGATGCGAGCATCGTGCCGATCGGCAGGCTGAATGCCTTGGTGCCGCAGTCGAGCCGCATGCCCGAGGGTCCGTCCGAGCAGCACCCCGCCGGAATGCCGTATGCTTCGAGCGCATCGGTCACGCCGCCGAATGCAGCAGCCGTTCCGGCGGTAACACGCGGGGAGCCCATGCCCTCGCCGCGCACGATCTGGCAGAGCTCAGTGTCGCTGAGCTGTGCAATGAACGCTTCGAGCGTGCATGTGCCGTTTTTCACATCCGCGAGTGTGAATGTGCCCTCAGTCTTTGCAAATTCCGCCGGGAGCGCGTCGGTCAGGCGCTGTTCCTCGTCGACGGTCAGGGTCGGGACCGCCTCGCTGCCCATTGTCAGCCCGTCGGCGGTCTCGACCGGTCTGATGCGGTCAAATGCCTGCACCGGCGCCATTGCCTGTTCGCACTGCTCAATAACGGCACAGCCCGGAGCGGGTTCACAGGGCGTCAGCGACTGCTCCGGCGTCGCGCTGCTGTCTGCATAGACCGTGCCCGCCAGCGAAGCCGACCGCACATCGCTGCCGCAATAGATGCGGTATGCGCCGTTTTCGCGCACCCATGCGTGCTTTGCTTCGTCATAGGAGCTGGGCAGCGTGAGAGGAATCTGTACCGTTTCGCATGCCCCCGGGTCGAGCGCCGTCGTTTTGCGGAAGGCGATCAGCTGACGCTTCGGCTGCCCGAGTGTTCCCTGCGGCGCCTCGCAGTAGATCTGCACGGCCTCCTTGCCCGGAAAGCTGCCGGTGTTGCGCACGGTCACGGTCAGCATCCAGTCTCTGTGCTGCCCCGCAGTCAGGCTGTCCGCGCTGACGGCAAAGGTCGTGTACGAGAGCCCGTAGCCGAACGGATAGCGCACCTTCTCGGGTGCAAAGGTCTCGAAATACCGGTAGCCGACGTAGATGTCTTCGGCGTAGCAGTTGGCGTTCGGGTCTCCGAAATATGCGTCAGAGGGGTAGTCCGCGAGCGTGAAGGCCGCCGTGTCGGTCAGCTTGCCGCTCGGTGATACCGCACCGGTCAGCACGGCAGCCGTGCCGGTGCCGCCGGTCATGCCGCCCTGCCACACGAGCAGCACAGCGTCCGGCGCAAAGCGGTCGATGAACGACAGATCAATGAGGTTTGCGGTGTTGAGCAGCACGATCACCCTTGCAAATTTGCTGCGGACGAGCCCGAGCATTGCCTCCTCCGCGTCGGTCAGGCGCCATGAGCCGGGCTCGTCGCGGTTTTCCTGCTCCTCACCGGCAGTGCGTCCGATCACGACGACTGCGCGTTCACAGGCTGCGGCGGCTTCGGTCACGAGTGCTTCGTCCGGGAGCATCTCCGCCTGCGACCACGGCTCACCGCCCCAGCCGTTTCCGAGATCATAGGGGTGTGCCTCATCCCATGCGCGATAGGCGTCGAGCAGCGGCTGCCAGAGTGTCACGCCGGCTTCCTGCAGCCCCTCGGGGATGGAAACCACCCGGCTGACATTGACCATGCCGCCGGAGCCGGTTCCGCTCTTGTAATAGTGCAGCTGGATGCGTCCGAAGACCGCAACGGGCTTGTCCTTCGGGAGCGGGAGTGCGCCCCCGCGGTTCTCCAGCATGACGATCCCCTCGGCGACTGCCTGCTCTGCCAGTCTGCGGTACTTTGCCCAATCAAGTGTCCGGTTCATCTGAATCCTCCTTTTTCCGGATTGTGATACTCTTATTATAGCGTTTCCGGAGCGATTTGTCAACAGGTTGTGACTGCTCTGTGATTTTTCAGCTATATCTTGAAAAAAATGAGGTCGGATATGCAAAAAGATCGCAAAATAATTGATTTTTCCACTTGACAAATCTGTGCGAATCGTGTATAATAGAACAATAAATATCCCGAAATTAACCTTTTGTCTTGACAACATTCGTACAACGGCTCTGATCCGGGGACAACCGGGGGAGACCAATCACACCAATGCTCTGCATGAACCTTTTGAGTCTGCACTAGCGGGCGGAAAAGGGCGTGCTGAGCCTTTTTATTCACCGCGTAAAATTTTACGTAGATTTTACGGGGTGTATATTCCAGACGGCAAAGGGTTACTGTCGATCCGCTTCTGATAGAAAAGTGCAGCTATTGGGTTCGTTTTGACATTGCAGCTGCGCGAAAACTGCGGTAGAATATAATTATGCGGCTTCGCATTTTTATATTGCCGGATCTCAGCATGGTTTTGACAGCTTGACGCAGACGGAAGAGCTACGGCAAAATGATTTGGGATTGGGCGGCTGCTCTTTGGAAGACCGGGACGGTCACGGAGGGCGGCGCGGTCAGACGGAACCTGACCGCGAAAGAACCGTTCGGAGAAATGTATCCGATACTCGGGTCTGAGTGTCAGCAAAGCGTGCACATGTTCCCGCCGGACCGGACAGACCGGCAGGGGCGCACAGGGCGCAGACAGGTCGGCCCCAAGTGTGTTTCTCCGAAAAAAGATACTCATGGAAAGGAAGGGAAGTCTATGAGCAAGAACTGGAGGACCCGTTTAGCCAGCGGGATCACCTCCGCGGTCATGGCGCTCTCGTTCATGCAGCCGCTTCAGCAGTCGCTTCCGGCGCTGAAGGCAGCTGCGGTCAACAGCTACGAGTTCCAGGTCGATTTCTTGGATGCGGACGGCACGACACCGCTTGCGCTCGAGACAGGTGACAAGAAGCCGGGCAACTACACCTATTATACGATGGTTGTCCTGAACAACGGCACCAAGGTCTCCGAGGGCGGCGAAATCGTCGGCTGGGCTGTGAAGGATTTCATACCCGGCGATCAGACGTCCATTACCCAGACATTCGACTTGTTCCAGAGCTGCACCCCGGACGGCGTCGCGACAGGGGAAACGTTCACCTATGATTCGGATTCGGATACGTACGGCGTGGAATCGGCGTATTTCTATCATTTCGTGGACGGACATGCAAGCGACAGCGTAGCCTCCGACGCTTATCGCATCTGCACTAACTCGGAGGTCATGACCACCACACTGGATAACCACAGATTCCAGCTTGTCAGCGATACCGTAGAAGGCAAGCACGTCCAGGCGATCAAGTGTGACGTCGAGTACAAGGTTGAGTTCGATATCCCCGCAAACACGAACATCAACCTCGGCAACAAGCTGTATCTCCGCGTGGCGGTACAGCACAGCAGCGGCAGCGACAGCTACTTCATCATGCCTCTCGTCATCCAGAACGGCAAGGTCGTTCCGCAGGTCGAGGGTGTCACGGTGGATGAAAACAATGTTCTGACGATTCAGAGCAGGGATGCTGCCAGCATGCCGTGGACCGAAGCAGATGGCAGCATCCAGAACGACCGCGTACACGGCGGCGAGATCATCAGCGCAACAATCGTTCGCGGCTATGAGGATACGACTCATGTTCAGGTCGCAAAGCTCGATGAGAACGGCGCATGTGAGATCAAGAACGGCAAGAAGGGTCTGAACGGTACCGTTACCTACGGGAAAAAGACCTCGTATGCCGACGGCGAGCTCACGCTGACCGGTGTCATCAAGTCCGTTGCGGACGGCGTCAAGCAGGATTACACCTACAAGCAGATCCTCGGCAAGGCGATCGACTACGGCTTTGTGGCTGATAAGTTCCAGCTGTACGGCAACGACGTCCAGTCGAACTTCGCGGTCAACTACTACGAGGACCACGCAAACGGTGTCAACCCGAACCTCGGCAACACCGCAGGTCCGATCGCAGTCGCGTATTTCGTCGACTACGACAAGGACGAGCCGGCAACCTATGCAGATACCACCTACAGCAAGACCTACACGCCTGAGGAGGCTGCTGCGGATAATAATATCTCGCACGGCAAGATCAACGTCGACAAGACCACATGCGTCGTCGACGGTCAGGAGGTCAAGACGAAGGCGGATCTGTATGTGGATTCTGAGCACCGTCAGGCAAGCGACAAGCGTGGCAGTGTTGAGTTCCACATCATGGACGCTTCCGATATCAAGGACGGCATGGTCGACCCGATGATCGCGTACATGCAGGGCGTGTCCGCTGATCTGGTGAACGCCGCAAATACAAAAGGGACGCTTGAGACCTACAGCATCGCAAATAAAATGTATGTGGATGCAAGCTCCTATCCGGACGGCGCGACTGTGTATGTCGACGGCGATGCGCTTGCGGATGCCAACGGCGGCGTGCTCGGAAACAACGGCGGCAAGGAAATGCACGTTGTGGTCAAGCCCAATCAGACCATCGTGTTCAATGTCACCAAGCATGACGTGATCGACATCAACCGCTTCTTCTACCACGTTGTGCAGGAGGACGGCACGATCCTGTCCGACACCTCTGCACCGAGTGCAGCACCGGGTGCTGATACGAACAAGTGGCTGAATGAGCGCATGCGCCAGACAGTCTTCAATCTGGCATCGGTCACGAAGGCGGGCTTCGACGCCAGCGCGGGTATCTTCCTCATTCCGACGAAGGAATCCGTCGCTTTCACCAAGGGCACCTCGACCGGCTGGCTGATTACGGCAGGCTACTTCGGGAACACCGGCGGTGAGTGGCACTTTGCTTACCTCGAGATCGGCAAGACCGTCGAGACCGGTTATTCGATCGACCTCAACAAGGTCGACAGTAAGGGCAACGCTGTCAGCGGTGCAAAGCTCGGCGTCTACAGCTACGACCCGGATGCGAAGACGGAGACGCTCGTCAACGTGCTCGTCACCGGCGCGGAGAACCCCAACGAGTTCAAGGGGCTGAAGGCTGGCAAATATGTCATTCGCGAAATTGCTGCGCCTGCCGGCTACCAGAAGACCGATCAGGTGTATTACTTCGAGATCGTTGAGAAGACGGGGCAGATTCAGATCAATCGCGAGGGCGATTTCATTGAGTATGTCGACAGCATCGACATGACGGTCTACACCGACAACACCTACACCACGAAGGACGGCGACACCGTCACCTACTCGACATTCGCGATCCTCGACAACGAGTATAAGGATTCCTTCGACAACGTCTTCACGTTCAGCCGCGACACGGCACAGCACATTGTCATCTATAAGAACGGCGAGCGTGTGACGGATTCTACCAGCACGGTAGAGAATCCGGTTCTGTACGCTTTCGATGTTGACGACGCTACCGGAAGAACTGTGATCTACCGCAACGGCACGGCACTCCCGTATACCTTCGGGTATGAGACCACCGCGGCAAGCGAAGGCATCGTCTCGGTTTACAAGGGCGACAAGCTGCTCAACTCTGAAGACGATGCAGACGAAGCAATCTTCACGGATAAAGCCTACACCGAGGGCATTTACAAGTACGTTGTCCACAAGGCGGCAACCGACACCGACACGCTGTTCTGGGACAACGAACCGGCTGCGCAGTACCTGTCCACCGGCGGTCGCTATGTGATCGACGGCAGACGCTATGCGGTCACGCTTGAGGACGGCGCAATCAAGAATGTCTACGCATCGTGGCAGACCAACTACTTCCGCATGAACGGTGATACGCTTGAGTATCATCAGGGCGGACTGTATACCCCGCTGACCGATTCCTGCAAGCTTGATGCCGGCGGCAACGGTGAATTCACCAAGTCGTGGGGCAAGGTAAAGGTCGATTTCAATGCGAACAACTCGATCAACACCATTCATATTCTGGATCATAAGTTTACGCTCGGCAGCGCAAACTACATGATCGCCTATGAAAACGATCTGTTTGCAACGACGATCAACCTGAGCGACGACCCCAGAGTCCGTACCTTTGATTTCACCAACAGTGAGGCATTCACTGTCTCGAAGGTCGACGACAACGGCGCTCCGCTGAATGGTGCGACCATCGTCGTCAAGAAGGAAACCTATGATCTGAATCTGGAGGGCAAGCTGCATCTGATGCCCGGTCCTGACAACGAGATCCCGAAGGACGGCAAGGATGCAAAGAGCATCGACGGCTGGGTCTGGACGGTTGACAAGACCAGCGAATCCTTCGATGCAGAAAAGCTCACTGCAAACACACTGACCTTCCTTCAGGGTCAGGATGCGCCGAAGGAGGATCTGAAGCAATTCACCTTCTACCGCATCATTGAGACGGAATCTCCGCCTGGCTACAACGGCTCCAAGACCGACACGATCATTGCTGTGTACACGAAGAATGTGAACGGACAGATGTCGACCGGCTGGGGCTGGGGAGGCGGCACCATGGAATATCCGATCTCCTCGGATACCTACTATTATAAGACAACTGTCAAGCACCGCGAAGAGCTGACTGAGAAGCTGTTTGACGCAGACTACAATATCAACCCTGCATGGAAGCAGATTGATATGTCCTCTGCACTGAGCAGAACATTCACCATTGAGAATGCGATGTTCGCTGCGGATGCGAGCCTTGTCAAGAAGGACGCTGACAGCGGTCTGCGCATCAACGGCTCAGCCTTTGAAGTGTACCGCTACGACCTCACGTCTCAGAAGAGCACGCTGGTCGAAACTGTCATCCCGACTGCGGCTGGTGCTGTTGATATGCACAAGCTCATCCCGGGTGTGTACTATCTCGTTGAGACGGTCGTTCCGGACGGCTACGAGGAAACGCTGAAGGATCAGCAGATCTTCTTCACGATCAACAAGCCGAATGCAGACGGCGTCATGGAGTTCCACTGGGGCAAGCCCGATGCACCGACCAAGTACCCGTTGCTTCTGTCCGTCGACGGCTGGAAGGTGACTCCGATGCTCTCGAGCGGTGATAAGATCGCGGAGGACGGCACATCGCTTTCCGGCGTGACCGAGATCACGATTAAGACCAACAGAAAGCCTGATTACGCGAATGCATCCACGGAATGGGCAGAGGGTCTGAGCACTGAGTCGACTTGGGACGAAGCGGAGAAGACGACAAAGATTACCTTCTCGATTCCTGCGACTGTCAAAGCACTGAGCACCGGCATGTGGCATCTGAATCCCGGCGAGGAGTTCAATGTCGAGGAAATGATCATCACGGTCGAGGAAAAGGCAGATGAGGAATCGCCTGTTATTCAGAAGACCTATTCGACCGCAATCACCTCCGAGCCCGAGATCAGGCTCGACACGGATACACTTCCGGACGAGCTTGCATCGCTGATCACCAAGACCGAGAAGGACGGCGCGTACACCATCACCGTCGCGAATACCTCCAACGGTGAAGCGCCCAAAACTATCTCGATCAGCAAGGCGACGGTCGGCGGCACGCCGATCACCACCGGCACTGCTGTGTTCACGCTGTCTGCCGATAGCAATGTGTTCGTCGGCGTCAAGGTGAACGGCACGGAGATCAAAGCAGATGACGTCACAGAAAAGGACGGCAAATTCATCATCACGATTTCCGATAATGATGTCGCTATCACCGGTCTCCAGGACGGCGACTATGTCCTGACCGAGATCGCGTCTCCGGACGGCTACACCACTGTGAAATCCGACTTCTCCTTCTCCATCAAGGACGGCGTGGTCGATAAGGATTCCGTGACGGCTGTGACCGAAGGCAATGCGACCATCGATCTGGCTGACGGCGCGACCGAAGGCGAGAAGGACAACAAGCACATTATTGTGACGGACGATATTTCCACCCTCCTGATCAATAAGAAGGACATTGCATCCAAGGCATACGTTGACGGCGCGACCATCGAGATCACGCTCGATACTCCGAAGGAGACCGGCGCAAAGCTCGATTCCGGGCTCGTCACGGTCACCGGCGCAAAGTCCGCCGCAACGATTACTGCGGACACGATCACCTTTGTCTCCTCCGACAAGGATGCTGAGATCAAGGGTCTGCCGGACGGTACCTACACGATGAAGGAATCCGGCAGCGAATTCACTGCTGCGGACGGCAATGTCTACACAGTGCTGACCTCTACCATCACCTTTACGATCGAAGACGGTGTGGTCACCGATGTGCACCACAACGACGAGGGTGAGACTCCGCTCGGCAAAATCGAGGACGGCACAACAGCTGACTACTACTTCAACGGCACTGACACACTGACCATCGCGGATGCACAGCGTGCACCGCAGACGATCGAGATCGACAAGGCAGCCGTCACCGGCGAGGACACCTACGAGCTGATCTCGAACGACAACAAGGCGACCTTCCGTCTGTACAGTGTGGCGAACGGCGAAACCCCTGCGGCATCGCTCGCAGATGTCAAGGTCGGCGGCACGGCAAAGACTGCTGTGACCGACAATGATACTGACAGCAAGCACAAGGGCGACAGCTACATCACCTACGAGGACAACAAGGCGCTGATCACCGGTCTGAAGGACGGCAAGTACATCCTGCAGGAAACGGTTGCTCCGGACGGCTACACAGTCGTCAGTGAGATCACCTTCACGGTCACGGGCGGCGTTGTCGAAACGGTTTCTGCGGAATCCGACGGCGATGTTACGCTGGATGCCGACGGCAAGATCATCGTTCTCGATAAGAAATCCACGATCGAGATCGACAAGCAGGCATTCGGCGACGCAGAGCTCGGCGAGGGCGATGCTTCGTTCAAACTGACCGCCATTGAGACTGTGACCAAGGATGCTGACGACAACGACGTCACCGTCCCGGCTGCAAGCCTCAAGGACGTCGAAGTCTCCGCGGCAGACGCTGCGTATGATGCAGATGACAATGCGATCACCTACACGGACAACACCGCGACGCTCACCGGTCTGCTGGACGGCACCTATGTGCTCGAGGAAACCGCAGCACCGGACGGCTTCACCAAGGTGACCTCCAAGATCACGTTCGTCATTGAAAACGGCGTCATCGTCAGCCACAAGACTGAGACGGACGGCGATGCAGATCATGTCGCCACCGAGGACGGCGGCACCAAGCTGATCGTCAAGGACGATGTGTCCGTGATCAAGCTCGACAAGAAGGCGCTGGACGGCGGCGAGACCGTCGAGGGCGCAACGCTTGAGCTGCTGTCGAAGGACACCTATGAGACCGAAGAGGGCGGCACCAAGATTGACGCTCCGATCCTCTCCAAGATCAAGTCCATCGGCGGTGAAGCGATCGACGGCAAGATCGGTTCGACGGAGATCGACGGCGTATCCTATTATGTCATCGAGTTCACCGCAGGCTCGACCGAGTTTGTCGGTCTGGCAGACGGCGACTACATCCTCCGCGAGACGGTCGCTCCGGACGGCTTCACCAAGGTGACCACCGCGTTCACATTCACGGTCGAGGACGGCGTGATCACCAAGTCCGAGGCTGTGACCGACGGCGAGACCAAGGTCATTGAGGCAACCGACGGCGAGCATATCGTGGTTCTGGATGACATTTCCCGCATCACTGTCAACAAGCGCGACATGGGCGGCGATGAGATCCCGGCAGAAAAGGGCACTGCGACCTTCACGCTGGAGTCCGTCGACTACACCTACAACGAAGTTGAGTACGCTGCTGCAAGCCTTGACGGCGTTAAGGTCAAGGACCAGCCCGAGGCAAAGGTCAAGGACGGCATTCTCACATTCAACGGCAATTCCGCAGAGCTCGACGGTCTGAAGAACGGACAGTATGTGCTGACCGAAACCTTCGCACCGGACGGCTACACTAAGGTCGAGACCAGCTTCACGTTTACCGTCAGAGACGGCGTGATCGTTGATTCCGAGGCTGTCACGAACGGCGAGGTCAATGTGATCGAGGCGGTTGACGGCAAGACGATTCAGGTGCTCGACGATATCTCCACTATCTACATCTCCAAGAAGGATCTCGGCGGCGAGAAGATCGACGAGGCGCTCGGCGAGGCTGAATATGAGCTGACCTCCGAATCCGATCTGACCGGCGTGATCGTCAACGGCAAGACCTATACTGATGAAGATGTGACGAAGACCGACGACGGCAAATACGTCATCACCTTCACCGGCAACGATGTTGTCATCAAGGGCATTCCGGACGGCGAGAATTACTCGCTCAAGGAAACCGCCGCACCGAAGGGCTATGACAAGGTGACGACTGAATTCACGTTCAGCATCACCGACGGTAAGGTTTCTGATTCCAAGGCTGTGACCGACGGCGACACCGACGTCATCTATGCTGAGGACGAGACCCACATTGTCGTGAAGGACGATGCAAAGCGCGTCATCATCGACAAGACCGATCTCGGCGGCACCCCGATCGACGACAGCAACAAGGCAACCTTCCGTCTGTACTCCGATGATACCTATGAGATCACCGTGAAGGACAGCGAGGGCGTTGAGACGACCGAGGAGCGTTCTGTTCTGTCCGATGTCATCGCCGGCGGCTCCAAGCAGGAGGTCAAGACCGATGAGAAGGGCACCTACATCGAGTTCCCGGGCAACTCCGCAACACTCGAGGTTCTCAGAAACGGCGATTACACGCTCGTGGAGTTTGCAGCTCCGGACGGCTTCACCGTTGTTGAGACCAGCTTCACCTTCAGGGTGACTGACGACAAGCTCGAGCAGGTCGAGGT